>NZ_FMBA01000091.1 GCF_900094935.1 Gilliamella intestini | reverse complement strand
GAATTATTATAACTCACATCATGCCGTCTAAAAAATAATCACGAAAGATCAACACGCCCTAAAAGCCAGCTCGAAAAAAAGGTTCAAATGGAGTTTATGGTAGTAGCTGATGATATAGCCTCAATGAATAAAATGATTGATGAGTTGAAAAAAGGCGGCAATTTAAAAGAAACCACCCTTGCCAAAGCCAAAAAGGTATTAGGCGCTGAAATTAAGCATGCCCACCAATTTAGTGGCGAGCTAACCCTAGATAAACTTGAAATAGCAATAGAGAAAATCAATAACCGACGAGTCACGTTTGATGCCTCAAAAGGGATTTTGATGAATGGGGTAATGATATTTTTACAAGGTCACCTATTCAGTCAAAATAGGCAAGCACTCGAGGCTGAAGGGCGTGACATGCGGCAAGATGTGAAAGAGGAAATTCTTAATGACATGGTAAAGACTGGTGTAATTATGTCGTTAATGTCGGCCGAAGTAATGGCTCACACGATTAAAATAGTCGGTAATGTATTACCCAAAACCAATATCTTTACCACCATGATACCGGGTTGTGAGAAATTTATCAAAGTCACTGGGTCAACGCTGGCGCTTATTACGATATTAGATGGGGTCATGGATATTTATAAAGGGGGTGGTTATGTGAAAAATGGTGATACTTTAGATGGATTTTTAGTAGGTGCTGGTGGTTCATTAATACTTTTATCAGGAATTATAAATTTTGTTGGAGCTTTAGGTATTGCTGTTATTCCTTTATCATTAGCTTTAGTTGCTATAGCTATTGCCGTTATTGGCGTAATTTTAGTGTATATGGGCTCAGAAGCCGAGCGTTGGTCGCCCATGGAAGTGTGGTTTAACCGTTGCTATTTTGGTATGCAAAAACATCCAGAAAAAGGGCAACCTTACCCTCTTACCGCCGTTGGCACCAGTGCCGCGTTAAATGACTATTTTGCCTATATTTCAGGTGTTTATTTGGCTTTAAATTATGATTCTATGGATTTAGAACTTTTTGCTGATTACTTTATGTACAGTCAGAATGATCTTGATATATTAGATTATACGGGGGGGCTGCATGTGCATATTAAATTACCCAATTTCGATGCGCACAGCCGTTATACCTGTATGGTCTATCTAACAGATTCTGAAGGGCAATCGGCTAAGGTCAAAATTGAAAAAGGTAAAGACGATAAAAATCTGAATGTTACGGTATCACCCAATCAATGTAATTATGACTTAGTGCGCTGGGTTGCTTCTAAAGATTATCCTATCAAATCAAATATAAATGGTACTGTGGTGATAGATCAAAAAATTGCTGAATTATTTTTTAAAGCCAAAAAAGTGATTGGCATATTACATTACTGGCAAGGTAAAGACGCCAAATCGCCCCTACGAGTGGAACATATTATCAATTAAAAAAGGAGAACGTAATAATGCCATCTAAATATCAACCACAAGTTTCCGCATGGCGCGACGATTTGCCTAAAGGGGTATATACAACAAAATTACATTTAAGTAATAATAAAAAATTACGTTATGCTAATGATGATTATTGTGAGCTTTCTCGGCGCTTCACAGGGATGGGAAGCTTATTAATTAGATTGATTGTTATTATTCTTTTCTTTATATGTGTATTGATAGCAAATTCTGGATTAGTTGCTGTACTTTTTGCTATATTTTATTTTGATACCTATAAAGCACTATTTATTTTTTTATTTTTTGTGTTTTTAATGTGCAGTCAAATATTTATTCAATTTTTTCTTACTTTTTTATTCTGTCCTGAAGATTGTCCTGTTCGCTTTAACCGTAAAACAGGTAAGGTTTATATTTATGACCATTTTCTGTTATATTGTGGTTCATGGGCTACCTTTACTCGCTCGCCCTTTAGAGCCAAAGAGATCAGTGTTAAAGAGTTTAATTGGGCAGATATCCAAGGATGTATGACCTCAGTATCAGTTCCTATTGCTAGTGGCGGAATGGTTAGAAGCTACCGTCTAGAATGTGTGGTATGCGAACCTGATACCACTAAAGTGATTGACCACTTTCTGTTGGCGGGCAGTACCAGTTTAGGTTATAACGAATGGATGTGGATAAATAACTATATGGCCTTTTCGGATAATAATTTGGATAGGGAGTTGATGCCAGAAGAAGCGTTCACATGGCCCATCAAAGTCAACTGGCCAGAAGAAATCGACAAAAAATCCAAAGCCAGTTCGCTTGAAGAATATCAACAAATAGATGCCGAGTATAAAAAGTTAGGAAATAAATAATGCCATCCAAATATCAACCGCAAGT
>NZ_FMBA01000079.1 GCF_900094935.1 Gilliamella intestini | reverse complement strand
ATTTGCTTTTAGGATAGCGATTTTCGCCCTATTATCAGTGCTGCTTGCTTTAAAATATCGTTTTCCATACGCAGCTGTTTAAGCTCTTTACGCAACGCGATTAACTCTTGTTCTTGTGGACTGCGATTATCTTTTGTTTTAAATGAGCCGCTTTGGCTTGCTTGCGTTATCCAACGGTCCAATGCTGATGGTGTCAAATCATATTCGGCAACGATTTCACTACGTGATTTACCATGTTGATAAAGACTGACCATTTGGTGTTTAAAATCATCTGTGAATGTTCGTCTTTTGCGTTTAATCTTATTCATATTTGTTCCTTTTTTAGTTGTGATAGGTTTACCTTACCCCTTAAAAAAGTTGTATGAATTAGTGTAGCCGATCCAATACCAATTAACCGACCAAGCCACCGTCTTAGACCCGATGTCAGCTTTTCGTTTTGAAGATTTTATAGCCCCTAATGAAAACACCATTATTTTGATTGGAAATAAAAGATTGCGCGCTTTCGATTCAATCCAAAATGGATATCAAGCGGTACTACATATATCGAAAGATCGGGGCAAAAGTTATCAAGAGTTAACGCTTCCCGAACAAAATGTATTATGGCTGTACCCGAGCCAGGATTATTCAATATTTGAAGCACAAGCTGTATTAGCCTACAACAGTAAAAAAAATTCCATGTATCTTTTAGATCATAAAAGTCTAAAAGTGGCTAAAATAGATGAATATGATTCTGAAGCAGATATCTCCTATTATAATTTTAATGGAAAATATGCCGTGTATTCCCATAACAAGGCATTAAAACTGGTTAATTTATTGAATCGAGAGGAAGAGTATCCTTTACCCTACGAATTAAACAACCGTTCTTTTTGGGTTACTGCTGATGATACATTACTAATTCTTGATGCCAAACAACTCATTCGCTACGACCCGAAAAACAATACACAAACGGTCATTCAGCAATTACACAATGATTATGATGTGCTGGTTTATGAAGATGGGGAGTATTTTTTTACTAAATTCAATACGTCTAAAGGTGGTGGGACTTATTATAACAGTAAGGAAGAACTGCTATACACCTTCGAAAAAGGAGATAGAAATAGATATTACCGCTATAAAAATTTTGCATGCGACTATAAACTTACTTCAGCCCTTTATCCTATTTTTCGATATTCGTATGATTATGGTAAAACTTGGTTTGAACAAAAGTTTACAGGCTTTTTTTCTGCCTCTCGTCCGATTGGGTTTTATAAAGATAAATTTATCATTTTTCATGCATCATTCCATGATAAACCAGAGCCTGAAAATCGAGGGGGAAGGATTTTAATCGGTGAATTTGAAAAATAGGACATTGTTAAACACGCTTAGTATAATATAATTATTTTTGATTTAATTTATCTATTAATCATATATATTTTATTGGTATCACGAGCAATTAATGGAAATGTAAAAGTCCCCAATGGGTTAGAAGAAAGGAAGAAGTTTACAGAAATATTAAAAGGTATAATGAAATATAATGAGTGTATTAATAAAAAATAAAGGAATCTTTTTTATTCTAATAATTATATTAATTTTTTCTTGTCAAGGACAAGTTAAAAATGTTTATAGTAAACAAAAGATTCAAGATGAGAGCGAAGCTCATAGTATTAAAAATAATATTTTTCATATTCAATTTGATAATGCAGGGGAGTTCCATAAAAATTTAGTATCGGAACAACCGTATGATCATTTTATAATTCAAATAGAACAAGGAAATATAAAATTTAAAGAAAACTATAAATTATTAATTAGTAACTATGGTGATAGAAATGATTTAACATTTACTTTGACAAAAGTAAGTAAAAAAGAATATACCTTAGAAATTATACAAGAAACCAGACATTTAACGGTTGATAAATTCATCTTTGAAAAGGATAAAAACAACTTATTAGAATTAATATCTATGGAACAAATCCAATCGGGAAATACTATTCAAATCTGTAAATATAGTATGTCAAGAAAGAAAGGAAATGAAATTAATTTAATCATAAATTCAATTAATGATCCTACATGTTTCAACGTCAAAAATAAATCATATTAAAAGTTAGATACATACACAAAAAACAACCTAACAACCCAAAATGGAAAAAAAAGCAACCTCGCCGGACAATAAACAATCACAACCCAGTCAACCCGACAACAAGGTATTACAACCTCAAACCGATTCCTATTCAGCCAACCCCAATCAAATTGTCTATGATATGGTTCATCAGGATGATTTTATTATAAATGTAGCCGACGTGTACTTCGCTCGTAAAGTACTTGTACTCAACAAAAAAGATGAATATGTCTATGTAAAATTAAATCATGCAAATTTGGGTGATAAAGTCTACCTCGTTGCCAAATGTTACGGTACTCCCCGAAAAGGTAAATTAGTGCTCAGTCTTAGGGAAATTGAAAATACCGATACTACCCAAAACCTTTATTCCAATAATCCGGTTCTTTTTTTAGTCAATGGAGAAGAAAAAACTGAAATAGAATATACCCTAGACGGCTCCATTACCTATGCAAAGGAAATAGAACTTCGCCCTAAAGACGATAAAAAATATCAAGAATTACAAGAAAAGTTAAAAAATACCAAAACCAAAAACACTTTCTTATTTGTAAGGGCAAAAATAAAAGAAACAACCGCAATTAGGATAACATTTAAAAGCTTCTTTGCAGGGCAATGTAGTGCCGTGGATAATTTAAATTATTATGACTTTTTAACTGAAAATTTAAATAAGTTTCAGTTAAAAAATACTAGACCTGTTATTGTGATTGATCCAGGACATGGGGTTACACCGGGAAATGAAGGAGCTCAAGCAAGAATATACCAATACAAATTAAAAGGGAACAATGGGGAAATTTTAAAAGATGCAAAAGGTAATGTACAAACAAAAACCGCAACAGTTATAGATCTTCCCTCATATGTTCTAGAGGCTCCGGATACATGGATTATTGGAAATAATGATTACTCAAAAAGTAAAAATAATAAATTAGATCATAAGAGAACTGAATCTAATATGGTTTATGAAGTTTCAATAAAACTCTATAATTTATTGCTACAAAAAGGCTATAATGTTTTAATTACCAGAAATAGTAAAAACGTTGTTAAAGTTGCCAATAATAAAGAAGCTATCTATTTTCGCTGTGATATAGCTAATAAAAACAAAGCGGATTATTTTATTTCTATTCATGCGGATGGCTTAACCAATTTTACTTCCGGCGCGCATGTTATCTATTATGAAGGAGATAAAAAAGGGCTAGAATTAGCTAATGATATTTTTAGTTGTTATACTGTTGTCAATATAGGAAAGAAACACCCTGATGCTAGAAATAATGTAGGAGTTCTTGGGGAAAAAAATCAAACGAAATATAAAGTTTTAATCGAGCTTGGTTATATTACACACCCTAAAGATGCAAAAAGTATTTACGACAATATGGACTTAATAGCAGAGCAACTTGCTCAAGGGTTAGAAATCAACATTAATAAACATTTTTAAGAATAAAATGAAAAAATTACTAATGGTGTCTATTTTTTTTGTTGGCATTTTGGCATGTGTTCAACGCATTGAAGAAAAAAAGATTTCCGAAGCTACCCCTTCACATTCAGTACGAATTAAAGAATCCAATACTCCGGAGGGTTTTCTACGGTATGAATATTATATCAATGGCAATAAAACAGCGGATTATATAAAAACTTACTATACTAAAGGCGGTCAATTAGAATCTGTGTATTATATGTCATCATATCAACGAGACAGCATTTCTGCTCAAGGATTTTACCCAAATGGAAAATTAAAATTCATCCATTATGTAAGAGATGAAGTTAAAAAAGGAGATGTATTATATGTTAACTATTATCCTAATGGACAAATAAATCATATAGAAACAATAGTTACTGACTCTTTAGAATTACCCAAACTCATTACTATTTACTTTGAAAATGGCGTTAAGCAATATGAAGGGTTTATGGATATGTATAATGCTACCACAATACCTGTAGGATTATGGAAAACATACGATGAAAAAGGCGATTTAATCGAAACCACCTATTATCATCCCGATGAATTCGGCAAAGACTATAAAATCGTAACACAATATAAGAATGGAAAAGTTGTTTCAAAGAAGATTTACAATTTTGATGATTTATATGAGACTGAGTTAAAAGAGCTTTTCACCATACCGAAATAATAAATAATTGAAAAATGAAAAAATAAAATTTCAATGACGTCCGCACCGCCCTATAAACCCAAAACAACACAACAATTTTACCGCTTTTTACAGGAAGAGCAGACCCTCATCCATGGCATGGAAGAGAGGAACGATAAAACCGCACTCATATACTGCACCCGTTACCCGGTGAAAGAGTTTTTTAACGTACGTTGGGAAACTTTTAAACCCCAATATTGGAGCACTCGTATGTCTGAAACCG
>NZ_FMBA01000037.1 GCF_900094935.1 Gilliamella intestini | reverse complement strand
AATGGTATAGAAGAGACCACCACGGCACTGTGTAAGCGAATATCCCAAACGCTTTCGGTGCCACCATCTAAGGTGCCACTCGGTGGTTTGTTATCTATGTCGGCAACCTGAGCATAACCTTGCTCATAATCACTTAGCACCATGACATCACAGTTGTGCTCAGCATGGGTTTCAAAGCGAAACCAAATCCCCACATCCGCCAATAAGCGTTGTATGAACTCAAGGTCACTTTCTTGCCATTGGGTAATAAATTCTCGGGACGGGTAGGTGTCTTTTAATTCCAAGCGGTAATCAATGCCGGTAAAACCATGACTGCTCAGTATCAATTGGACCACACTGACCACGCTTTGGTTTTGAAAAATGGCACACTGTTTTTTCATGGCTAACAGGGCTAATCGGGATGATAAAATAGCTTGATAATGCATTTGCGCTTTACTGGCCGATAGCTGACTAAATGCAGTAATGCCCCATAAAAGACTGATGGCCGGTAAGCCACCTAGTGAGCGTATCGCTTCCGTTAATGGCTGGTTTAGAAAGGGATTAAACGAGAAAGTAGCGTTTTGGTTAAGCAGTGAATCAATGGCAAGGGCTTTATCGGGACTGGTAAATTCAAGGGTATAATGCCACGGCTAGTTAAGCCGCTCATCGCCTTTAACCTGTAACACCGACACCGGCGAACTCAGCCCCTCAACGGCTAAGGTATAGCGATTATGGCTCAGTTTTTTTAAATGCCCCAATATCCCGTCATCAAGCTGCTCTAAAAAACGCTCTAACGCACTTGCCATGTTTTTTTCCTTTCCTTATTTATTAATTTAATTAGAACAAAAGGGAATACCTTTAGTTTGTTGTTATGATTTAAATGGTTAATATTATTGCTTTTAGTTATTAAATATAGCTATCGAATGTAGTTATCTAATATAGTTATCTAATATAGTTATCTAATATCGCTTAGCTACCAAATATCGTTATTTGATTGATAATCTAAATAAGTTAAACAGCACCAATCATAGCGCATTTTAGAGCAAAATTTAACTCATTTTTAACGATGTGTTGTTTAATATTAATAATTCAAGTTAGTTTAGTCGCGTTTTTTGCTATTAAGTCGGGATTAAAAAAGCCATAATAATCACTTCACGCCTATTAATTTAAGTCTCATTTTTTTAGATTTTTTACATAAACGCAGTGCGTTCCTGAAAGTTTTTAACAAAAATGGCGGATTTGTTTGTTTTCTTGATAGCGTAAAAAAACTGAAACATTGACCTTACGGTGTTGTTGGCACTTTTTACTTTTTTAGTTAAATCAATTTGTTATGAATTTAAAACGGTATAGACTCCTGAATATTTTTTACAAAATAACTGGCAAAATAAACCGATAATGGCACGCTTAATGTGGGGCAGCTGCTTTTTATTGCTTGGCTAGCTTTTTATAACTTAAGTCTGATTTTTTTAGATTTTTTACATAAACGCAGTACGTTCCTGAAAGTTTTTAACAAAAATGGGGCTTTGTCTGTTTTCTTGATAGCGTAAAAAAACTGAAATATTGGCCTTGCGGTGTTGTTGGCGCTTTTTACTTTTTTAGTTAAATCAATTTGTTATGGATTTAAAACGGTATAGACTCCTGAATATTTTTTACAAAATAACTGGCAAAATAAACCAATAATGGCCCTACTGATTTTGTCTATTCAATTTACACTGATAATAATCGTAATGTCTTGATAATCCTAAATATTGATATGGCTTTGTTATGCTATAACGATGTCGATTTGTTTTTAGGATAGCGATTTTCGTCCTATTATCAGTGCTGCTTGCTTTAGAATATCGTTTTCCATACGGAGTTTTGTTTAAGCTCTTTGCGCAACGCGATTAACTCTTGTTCTTGTGGACTGCGATTATTTTTGTTTTAAATGAGCTGCTTTGGCTTGCTTGCGTTATCCAACGGTCCAATGCTGATGGTGTCAAATCATATTCTGCAACGATTTCACTACGTGATTTACCATGTTGATAAAGACTGACCATTTGATTTTGAATTTTATAAAATGATTTTAGGGTCATATATTTATCGCTCTTAATTTAGTGAATAAGGAGTATTTAATTGGGATTGTGAATTATTTTCGGGATCAATGCCTAAAATATCATTAAACGAAAAATCGGAAAAGATTGAGCTATCCCAACCAATATAAGTTAAAAAGCTATCGGTGGCGTGTTCAACTTTTTCTTGATTTTCTTCTATTTTCATTAGTTTTTTAAAGGCTGTTAATTCTGCGTCAAAATTTGGGGATATTTTACGATCATATTGAGTGCCAAAACGGGTAGCTCTAATCCATTTTTGGATATCGTCATCAACAATTAATGTCCACACAAAATCCACAACCATTAAAATTAATTGCACCCAGCATGTGGCAAGAATGGTAATGATTTTAAGTCCAGCCATTATAATAAACTGCTTAATAATAAATTTTGAAGCCAATCTAGGAGATAATTCTAATAAAGCTGAACTTGCTTTTAAAAGCTGGCTCATATAAACCATTACGTTAGCTCTGTTTAATAATTTTTCAACATTATCTTGATTTTCTTTTTTTGCCTGTGGAATTGCATATAATAACCCAAATATCGACGATGCCCCACTGGTTAAATGCCCTACAATTCTTAGCCCTATTACTAGTTTGGTGCTTTTAAAGGAAATTTCCACAGGTTTAATTAGCACATTGGTTAATGAGCTGACCAAACTCAATGAGGCAGACAGTACTAAGTTAGTAAATTCATCGTCGTTGTAATTGTCTTCTTGAATAAATAATGTTGCAATAACCGGTAGCTGAAAAACAAGCAACACGGCAGATAATCTTGCGTCTTTTAAATTACGTCCAAATGCTTGGTTATTATGATTACCCCCACATTTCATCGTGTTTTCTTTTAATGATAATATCAGCTGGTTTTTCTGTTCTTTTTATAATGACTTTTCTTAAAATATTGTGAGTATAGTCTTTTAAGTAACTATTAATTAACATGCCTCGCATACCTTTTTGCCCTACTTTCGGAAAAGGGCCTGAAAACATTTGATAATCACTGTTTAATTTTTTCATTCTGTCAACCCAAGTCCGGCGGATGTAATATTCGTGCATGACACCGTTAACTACTTCTGGCTCAAGCCCTGCCCTTGCCATAAATATTTTTTGAGCGATAAAGTGTGATACCATTCCCCTTAATTTTTTCATATAATTTATAGAGATATAAAAAAGCTATTCCTCAACATTAATAGTATAAATTTTTTCAAACTCGCTACCTGGACACATTGTTCCAAGAGTACCGCCATTAAATTTAATAATAATTGTTCCGTACACTTTAGGTGTTCCTTTTATGGTAAGATTATTATATGAATTAAAAACATCGAAATAGGATTGTGATAGCTCAAGCCCTGAATTTTCAGGTTTAATATGATAGAGAAAAAGATCACTTGGAACTATACCGCCATTAATATTTATTTCAGCATAATAAGGTTTACCGAAAGAAGCATTGGGTAAAGATTTTGGTAGCACTTCAATTTTTTGTCTACAAAAACATCCAACAAGTGAAAAAACTAAAAATAAATTAATAATTAAAATTAAATAATATCGTGATTTTTTCATATAATTTATAGAGATATAAAAAGCTATTCCTCAACATTAATAGTATAAATTTTTTCAAACTCGCTACCTGGACACATTGTCCCAAATGTACTACCTAAGAATTTAATAATAATTGTTCCGGTCATTTTAGGTGTTCCTTTTACTATAAGATGATTGTATGGACCAAGCGATTTTAAATCGAAAGGCAATAGTTCAAGTCCTGAATTTTCAGGTTCAATAAGATAATCAAAAAGTCTATCATCTATACGACCACCTTTAATATTTATTTCAGCATAATAAAGTTTACCAAAAGAGGCATTGGGTAAAGATTTTGGTAGCACTTCAATTTTTTGTCTACAAAAACATCCAACAAGTGAAAAAACTAAAAATAAATTAATAATTAAAATTAAATAATATCGAGATCTTTTCATATAATTTATTGCGATTAATTGAACTTTTATTAAAAATAAGTATTTTTTAAACACTTTACCATTTATTTTATTGCCATATATTTTTTATTTAAGGAATTTTACTTACCACCATAGCTGCGAAGGAGTATTGCATAACCTCACCTAAAGTTCTTCCATAAGCTAACTGATTTTTTACTTTTCCCCATGAATATAATTCAAGTTGTACTTGTTCAGTTAATACAGTTTGCTCTGTTATTTCCTGACCATTAAGTAATTTTAATTTGTCTGTCCAAACTATACAATGGTTTTTAGTTTTTCCATTACCATATTCAATCATCTGTGCAGCTATCAATACGACAACGTGTGTATTAGGGTCGATATAAGAATTTAAACGACATAAATCTTGTAAAGTTAAATGAGGACCTATAATATGTTTCATTAAGCTTGTATTGATTTCGTATAAACTTTTAGCGCCAGCCTTTTCAAACCATGTTTTAAGGTTTCCTGCGGTTGTAATACCTGAAACTTGATCATCAGGCGAATCGTAATCAAAAACGCTATTTTCTGTATCTCTTAAACTTGCCAAGGTAATCCAATCTATGCACGAAACTTTTGGGATATACCGTTGTGGTGAGTCATTGATAAAAAAATTGCTAGGATGGCGACAATCATAACTAGGCTCTATTTTTAATGTCCCAATTTTAGTTTTACCCGATTCCCAAAGTTCTTTCACGACCTGACGATATAAGTCTGGTCTATCCATCAATAAACAATAAAAAAACGCGGCCGGTCCACATAAGCTAGAATCGCCTTGATAAGGGAAATTATATTTAACTAATCTTAGTTGCAAAGCTTTTTCAATTTCAGCTTTAGTAAAAGGATCTTGCGGATCGCCAGCCGGATGTTCTTTAGCTTCAAAAGATCTTGATTTAAAGGTTATTTTTACTTCATATATGGGTACGTCGCCATATTGTGTTTTTTCTGTTGTTTCATTGTATTGAAATTCCCGCGATAATCCCCATTTTTTATCAGATGTTAAAAATCCCTTAAGAGGGATAATTGCAGTCATAGGTTCAGGTAATACTTCATATTCATCATTACCTAATTTATGGTAAAGATTCAGCTCTAATATATATGATGTGTCTTCGGAATCTGAAATATCTAACGAAGGGTGAATTAATGTTTTCTTATCAGCTTGTAACGGCTGTTTACCTGTTGATTCTAAAGCATAAATTTTATTACCTTTGTCGTCCATTTTATATAATTCCATTTCATAAATAATATATTCATGATTGGTTTTTGTCTCTATGCTTGTAAATATATTGTATACTGTCATTAAATTTTCATCCATTATGTTATCATTGTATTTAAAAATGTATCATATTAATTATTAATGATTTTTATGCAATTTTTTATTGGTTGATAAGTTCCCCATTGCTTGTTTTACTTAATACTAAACGGACAGCAATTTTTTCTTCTTTTTTGGTATAAAACCTTTCTGTATAACCTTTATCATCTGTTTTCCCTCGTTTGACTGAACCATCTTCCATAAACGCTAAATATTCAATATTTTTATATGGCTCACCTTCATCATTAACCATAAGATACTTTAGGCTATATTTATCTTTTTTATTCATTGAAAAGTTAGTTTCTATAGCTTTAGGTAATGCTATTTCCGGTATATCTTTTTGCGCCACCCCCATCTTCTGCATCACATTACATTTAAGATAGATATTATCCTGTGTGCCAAGTTCAATGCCTTCGCTGCTGATTTTGATATAAGAGCCACCGCAGATAAGGGTGAGATTGTCTTTGGCGGTAATAGTAACTTTGCCATCGACACTATCCACTTTGATATCTTGCTTGGCAGCCATATTGAAGTTGGCGTTTTGGGCTTGCACTTCAATATCGCCTTGGTTATTTTTTAAATTACGGTAAACAATGCGAGGGGTTTGTGCATTTAAAACAATAATTATCTTAATTGTTTCAGTATGAATAAAAAATAGCTTTTATCTACCACTATGTTGATAAATAAAGTTATCAATCAATCGAGTTTTACCAATATAAACGGCTAATGCACATAAGCTATCTTGCTCAAGCATATCAACCGATTTTAAAGATGTTAGATCGACAAATTCAATATAATCAATTTTGGCTAAGGGCTGATTGGTTATAAGCTCATGCATAACTTTTGTAATAATAGTTACTGACTTTTCTCCCTGTTTTATCATTGCTTTGGCTCTTTCTATAGCTTGATAAAGGCAAACAGATGCGGATCGTTCGCTTTCAGACAAATAACTATTACGTGAGCTTTTAGCTAGCCCATCAGCTTCACGCACAATTGGACAACCTACAATCTCAATATCAAAATTCAGATCATTTACCATACGTTTAATTACAGCTAGCTGCTGTGCATCTTTCTGACCAAAATAAGCACGATCGGGTTGTGTGATATTAAATAATTTGGTTACTACAGTACACACTCCTTTGAAATGACCAGGTCTTCTTTTGCCACAAAGCGCATCAGTTAAATCATTAACATCGACATAGCTATTAAAGTTGGCATCATACATTTCATTAACCGTTGGACAAAAAATCAAATCTACCCCCATCTGCTCACAAGCGATTTTATCCCTATTTAAATCTCGAGGATAGCTGGCTAAATCCTCAGAAGGACCAAACTGGATAGGGTTAACAAAAATGGTCACAATTACTTTTTGGTTATCCTTTTTAGCTGCAGCCATTAGACTTTGGTGCCCCTCATGCAAATATCCCATTGTTGGGACAAGGCCTATACTATACCCAGCTTGACGCCAAGCTTTTACTTGTGCTTGGACTTCTTTAATTGTACTTACAACATTCATTTGCATTAGTCCTTATGGTTAATAGTAAATTCAAGCTTGAGTTTTTCTATAACATTATCTTCAATAGAAAACTCATGGTTTGTAGCAGGGAACTGTCGATTATTCACTTCTTGGCAATACAATTTAAAAGCTTGTTTCATTTGTTCACCAATAGATGCAAAAGATTTCACAAATTTTGACGAAATACCATCATACATTGATAACATATCTTGATAAACTAGCACTTGCCCATCACAATCAGCCCCCGCTCCAATGCCAATCGTCGGAATATTAACTAATTGTGTAATAAATTTCGCCAAACCTGCTGGAACACACTCCAATAAAATAGCTGCAGCACCAGCTTGTTCAACCGCTAATGCATCAAGAACAATATTTTTAGCATGCTTATAATCCTTACCTTGAACTTTATACCCTCCTAAAGCAAGCACGGATTGTGGCATTAACCCAATATGCGCTACAACAGGGATGGACGCTTGTGTAATCATTTTGATATGTTCATAAAATGCTTGCCCACCTTCAAGTTTCACAGCTTGAGCTTGCCCTTCTTTGATTAAACGACCTGCATTTAAAACCGCATCATATACAGATGTGTGATAAGACATAAAAGGTAAATCTGTCACCACAAAAGCTGACTTAGCTGCTCTTGCTACTGCTTTGGAGTGGTGAATCATATCCTCCATAGTAACCGATACAGTACTATCGTAACCTAACATCACCATTCCTAGAGAATCACCGACTAATAGACAATCTATACCACTTTCGTCCATTAATTTGGCTGTAGTGTAATCGTATGCAGTTAACATAGTAATTTTTTGTTGATTTTGCTTGCGTTTTTGTAGTGTAAGAATTGTATTTTTCAAGGTAACAGCTCCAGCTCTAATTGTCGATAATCCTTATTTGGATGTTTTGTTCGACTAATATTAAGTAAAATAGTTGATAATTGTAGATAAATCGGCTTGAGTTCATCAGGTATTGCCATAATATGTTGTTTGATAGTTTCAATATCACCACGTTCGACAGGTCCAGTCAAAGCATTGATCACTCCTACTTTACCAATATTATTTGCATTTCCTAGAAATAATGCATGCCAAGCCTGTTCACTAAATTCAGCATCTAGTGTACATTGTTTAAACAAATCAACACCAATTTGAACCAATGCAATAACTTGATTACTTAACATAACACAAGCTGCGTGATACAACGTTTTTTTACTTGCGGGTAAAATTGCTAAAGGATTATTTAGTGGAGCTAATATGGTTTGTAATTGAGGGATAATATTTTCATTTGCTTCAAGAGTAAAAGAGATACCTGACATTGCCGTATAGCAACTGAATCTATCATAAATAGCATATAAAGGATGCAAAGAAAACGCAAATGGGTGAACAACCTTATGTTGACTAAAAATATGCGATGTTAACAGACCACTACAATGACCAATCCATTTGTTAGCAATAGATAACTGACAAAGTTCTTGCCAAACTGTGACTATTTGACCATCAGGTACTGTGACTAATATGCAATCGCAGTCATTAACTAATTCAGGTAAAGAAGTATAATGTTGGCTTTGAGTAAAATCACTTGCCTCTTTTGCATGTTCATAGGATCGGCTATAAAATCCGGCAATCTGCATTCCACATAAAGAAAAATACTTAGCTAAGGTGCAACCTACTTTACCTGCACCGATAAAACCAATAATCATTACAACTGTAAATTATTTGAAGTTGTTGCATTATAGCTTAATCAGTTTGATATTCAATCAATTAGATATCAATAATATTAAAAATAAATGGATAAAATATAATTTAATTATTTTAAAGTTAAAAGAAAAGCTGTAGATTATTTCAATAATTAGATACAAAAAAAGGAATCCAACCATTAATCAAAAATATTTAATGATTGGATTTTTATTAAGATTAATTTTGATTTAAATACACCCAAGCATATTGAGCATAAAATTCAGCACCTAATGCCATGCCATCTTCATCTACATTAAAACAACCATGATGATGTGGCCATTTGGTATCTTTTTGAGGATTACCAGAACCAACCAATGCAAAGGCTCCAGGGATGTTTTCAGTGTAATAACTAAAATCTTCACCACCAGTTGTTGGATGCTCAAAATAAAGTGCATCTTCACCAAAAGATTCAACAATAACTTTTTGAGCCAGTAAGGCACTTTCGTTATCATTAATTACAGGTAAGGTACCATAAATGTATTCAACTTCAGCCGTTGCACGGTACATTGCTGCCACTTGATTAGCATAACGACGGATTGCTTCTTCTATTTTGTCTCGCACAGCGATATTAAAACAACGTACAGTACCTTCTAAAACGGCATTTTCAGCAATAACATTAAAACGGGTTCCCACATCCATTCTTCCAATAGTAACAACCGCTGGGTCAAGAGGAGATACTTCACGAGAAACTATCGACTGTACATTCATAACAAATGCAGAAGCAACCATCACAGCATCAACTGTGTCATGGGGCATAGAACCATGTCCACCTTTACCTTTAAATCGAACCGTTAACAAATCGGCAGATGCAAAACTCGAACCAACTACACAAGAGACTTTTCCAACAGGCATTTGCGACCAAATATGCATACCAAATGCACTATCAACGCCTTCTAATACACCTTGTTTAATCATACCTTTAGCACCTTGAGCAATCTCTTCTGCTGGTTGAAAAACAAGCCTTACATTACCTTTTAATTGATCTCGAATAGCCCAAAGTGCTTTTGCTGCAGTTAATAACATCGAGGCATGAGTATCATGGCCACATGCATGCATTTTGCCATCGATAGTTGATTTGTAATCAATATGTTGATTTAACTCTTGCACGGGTAAAGCATCAATATCAGCTCTAAGCAAGATTCTCTTACCTGGTTTACCGCCATTAATATCAGCAATAATTCCTGTTGGTTCAGTACGACGATATGGAATACCAATTTTATCTAATTCAGCAGCAATTTTATCGGTGGTTCTAAACTCTTCCCATGGTAATTCAGGGTGTCTGTGTAAATCACGGCGAAATGCTATCATTTCATCTATATTTTGCTTAATTAATGTTTTTATACTTTGATTTATCATTTTTCTACCCTTAACTTTTTAAATTCTTCAAATGCATATTGTGAATAAATAACACTTGAATTAGTCGCCATTAAATGAATAAACAAATAAACTTTTTATCTTTTTTTAAATTAATCGCTACGACTAATGCAAGCATAATGCATAAATATATATAAAATCCACCAACAATTAATGTGTTAATGGCCCAACAATCATATTAACCATAATGCCAGCTAAAACAACTGAAACTATGGTCACTGAAATAAATCCACCTATTAACATGGAAGGTAACATATGGTTTGTAAGTACCTCGCGTTCCTTAGGATCTTTGGTTAAACAATTAATCACTTCATTAGTAATGATATAGTCTGCAGGAAACCCATATAATGCCGTAAG
Source organism: Gilliamella intestini (assembly GCF_900094935.1). Lineage (GTDB taxonomy): Bacteria > Pseudomonadota > Gammaproteobacteria > Enterobacterales > Orbaceae > Gilliamella > Gilliamella intestini. Next base: position 9,440 of record NZ_FMBA01000037.1, on the reverse strand, counting down.
TGCAATTGAAAATGCCATCTCTTTACTTACTTTTAATAACCTACCAACTATTATTGAAAAAATACACATTCCAACTACAGCAGTTAAAATAAAGACAACCAAAGGTAAAATAAGACGAACAAGCATATCTGGTGTCGCCTGACTGAGTGTATCAAATACAAATAACATCAAGCCCATTACAGCTAGACCAAACCCACCGGCTTTTTTTAATGGATGACGTTCTAAAAAACCAATCGAAGAAGCAATAGCCCCAAATAACAAGCAAAGTACAAATGGATTAATAGTTACAATAGGTTTTAAAACTTCAGATACTGAATAAGCTAACAAACCAACTGCTGCAATACGTAAAAAGATGAAATAAGACGAATTATATTGCACAGGAATTTTTGCAAATAGACTAGGCATTGGATTTTCATCTGATGAAGTAGCGTTTTGCTCATTAAATTTAGATGTTTGATCGATATCTAAATTCCATGTACCTTCATGATATTTTTTAAGAACTCTTCGCCCTTCACGCTTAAGCATAATAGTGGTAAGCGGGTAACCTACAAAGCCTTGCATTACATATATTACAATAGCAAAAACAGCAAGATCCTTTAATCCTGCTTCGGTTGCACCATTTCCCATAATAATAGCTGATACAATACCACCAACTAAAGGAGGAATAGCAACGATAGTAGTGTTAAAATCAAAAAACAGAAAACCCACTAAAAAAGCAACAGTAACAATACCAACAATACCTGCAAGTGAAATTAAAATTGTTTTCCACTGACGTAGTAACTCTTTTATCGGTAATAACGTTCCCATATTGACTATCAATAAATACATAAACATAATTGCGACGACGGAAGGAATACCTGCTCTAGCCACAATATCAGAAGGGAAAAATGTCCAGTAACCAACTAAAAAAAGTACTGCGCAAACAAAAACAGAAGGTATCCATGCTTTAGTACGTGTTGAAACAATATCACCAAAATAAAGAATTATCAGTAGTAATACTAAAGCAACTATTTGTGGCATATTACTCATTGTTGATATAAAACCTCCATTGTTAATAATTAATGAGAAATCAAAAAAGAATCAAATTGTTCTTTAATAATCATTATAAGCAATCTGTTTAAAATTGTTACATATTTTTTACCATAAATTCATTTATCTCATCTAAAAACAAATTACCATATTTTTCTAACTTAATTTTACCTACACCTGTAACGTTAATTAACTGCTTTTTACTTTCTGGTTTAGTTTGAACCATTTCTAGCAATGTCGCATCACTAAAAATAACATATGGCGGCACATCTTCAACATCAGCAATATCTTTACGTAATCTCCTAAGATTATTAAATAAAATTCGTTCTTCATAAGATAAAATCGTTGTTAAATTTATGGATCTTGCATATCGATTTATTCGGCTTTTTTTCACAAGTTCTAAACGAGGTTTAGCCAATGATAATGGAATTTCACCTCTAAGTATTAAGCGCGCTTTTTGTGTTAGTTGAAGCGTTGTATAGGTTGATATATTTTGGCTTAAATAACCCAAATAGACTAGCTGCCTAATAACACTAAGCCAATAATTTGATGAGTGTTGTTTACCGATACCATAAACCGATAATTTATTATGTCCCATTTCTTTGATGTGAATACGCCCCGATCCCCTTAAAACATCAATGATATATTGCGCTCCATAACACTGTTTAACACGATAAACACAAGATAAAACCTTCTGCGCATCAATTAAACCATCATACATCTCAGGGGGATACAAACAAATATCACAGTTATTGCAAGGTTCAGCTCTCTCTTCGCCAAAATAACTCAGCAATACAATGCGCCGACAAGTCAAGCCTTGCGCAAAAGCCTCCATCGCATTGATCTTTTGTAATTCTACATTTTTATGCTTACCATCCTTTTTTTCGATAGTTTTTTTCTGATACCACTCAAGATCTTTACTATTAAACAGTAGTATTGCCTCGGCAGGCATACCATCACGCCCGGCTCGGCCTGTTTCTTGATAATAAGCTTCAATCGTTCTCGGACAATCCGCATGTACAACAAAGCGCACATTAGGTTTGTTAATTCCCATACCAAATGCAACGGTGGCAACAATAATTTGTACATCATCTTTTAAAAAAGCATCTTGTGCTTGTTGGCGCTCTTCATTAGACAACCCCGCATGATAGGCCATAACCGAAAAACCATGAGCCGCTAGCTTAGTGGTTATATCTTCGACCCGAGAACGGCTTGAACAATAAATAATACCTGAGTTGCCTTTTTGTGTTTCAATAAAAGAAACAACCTGCTCAATTTGGTTAAATTTTTCAGTAACTGTATAACGAATATTAGGCCGATCAAAACTTCTTACCACAACTAAAGGATCAAGCAAATTAAGTTGGGTTATAATATCAGTTTGCGTTAACTTATCGGCAGTAGCTGTCAATGCAACGATCGGCACATTAGGTAAACGAGTAGAAAGTTGGCCTAATTGTCGATAATCTGGCCTAAAATCATGCCCCCATTGAGAAATACAATGCGCCTCATCAATAGCAATTAATGAAGGTGGTTGCTCATGAATTAAAGTAGAAAAAGCATATACGCCCAATCTTTCAGGCGAAACATATAGTAATTTTATTGATTTATTTAAATATTTTTCGATGACTTCTTGTTGTTCTGTCGCAGATTGAGAAGCATTAAGATATGCAGCATCAATACCATTAGCTAATAATTGATCGACCTGATCTTTCATCAAAGAAATTAAAGGCGAAATAACAATGGCAGTACCAGATAATAAAACTGCAGGGATTTGATAACATAAAGATTTACCACCCCCTGTTGGAATAATCACTAAAGTGTCACGCCCATCGATAATCGATTCAATAATTTCCCTTTGCTGGTTTCTAAATGACTTGTAACCAAAAACATTTTGCAAGACATCTTCTATTTGATCTTTTATCGACATATAAGCCTAAATACGAACATTTAACGAAATGTGTCGAGTATAGCTAAATTAAGTTAAACACACCACTATGAACTTACATAAACTTACAATTCATTCCAAAAACAAAAAAATTCTTAGAAAAATATATATTGAATAATCCTATTATGGATTTTTTTAAAATCGAAAAATTATGTTCATAATACAACCAACTCGGTTCAACAGATTAAAAAAGAAACTATTTTTTATTTTTTTACTTGATACAAAGCGATTTGGCCGTTAATATTTACGTGTTTCAAATATACGCCCGTAGCTCAGTTGGTTAGAGCATCACCTTGACATGGTGGGGGTCAGTGGTTCGAGTCCACCCGGGCGTACCATTCTAAAGTCTTATTCTGCAATGCTTCACAGCGATTACCTTAGACAGCTATTTTACTAGCTAGGTAAAACTCATCTTCGTTAATCATAATAACAATAAACACTACATACTAATTTGCACACGCAATGCCAGATGATGTTTAAATAGAGATATCGCCGATTTTGTGATACTACATAACGCTGTTGAGTATTATAAGCTACTATTTAATAAAAATTAGAAAAATAAAAAACAATATTATTCCAGCCTCAATTATTATTATTTGTTTATATTTAATTTTGCGTAAAATAAACTGAAAAACATTTTCTTTTAAGTTGTATAAGTTGGTTACCCTCAAGCGCTTGCAAAGATTGTGTATATGTGTGTATAATAATTTTCAGGTTAGGAGGTAAACATGAAATCAACTGACCTGATAAAGGAACTTACCAATGCAGGGTGTATTCTGAAACGAGTTAGAGGTAGTCATCATATGTTTTACTCACCAATAACTAATAAAACGTTTCCAGTTCCTCACCCAAAATCGGATTTACCGATTGGCACAGTAAAATCAATCAAAAAATCGGCGGGGCTTTTATAGCCCGCCACCTTTGGAGGTATTATGTTTTTTACTCTTGGCATTGAAACACCGAACGATAGCAATACAGCTTACGGCATTGTCGTGCCTGCATTATGTAATGAAAAATATAGTTGTTATTCTGCCGCAGACAGAGAAAGCGATATTCCAGCAATGGCGACAGAAGCTATTTTGTTAACTGTTCAAGATATGATCGAATCGGGCGATTATGATGTTAAAGATATTCACAACGATCATGTTTCGTATAAAAATAACGATGAGTATGCTCATTGCGATACGTGGGTCATTATTGATGTTGATTTGTCATCATTTGTTGGTAAACAAAAAAGAATTAATATCACATTGCCCGATATTCTTATCGATAGAATAGATAACGCAGTTAAAGCACCAAATTCTTTTTATAAAGATCGGAGTAATTTTTTGGCAGAAGCAGCTATTAATGAATTAACGGCACAAAATAGAGCGCGTTAATTATTTTTGGTTATTAAAAACTCTGCCTTCATAATAAAGACAGAGGTTTTCATGAGATCTAAATAAATTACACACTTTGTAACTATCCCCTAAAATAGTACAGCAAAAAGTGAGTTGTGTACTAAATTTGAGGTATTTACAATGGGATTCCATTCTAGCAAAAATTTAATTTTTATATTATATTTAATAACTTATTGAATTTATATTACTGATGGAGTTGTCATGGAAAAAAATATCGAAATAGGTCGGTTTCTTGCTTTTATAAAGCTATTTGAGGGGAAACAAATTTTCACTCTTTCATCAAAAAGCCATTTTACCCTTGATTTAGTAGACACGGATAAAAAAGAAATTAGATTTATCATGAGCACGGGTAAATCAAATAGAATGAATAGGTCGGATATCGAATCTCTTCTTTATACTATCAACGAAAATCCTCATAAAGAAGAAAGATATAAAACAACACAATTTAAAAAGGGTTTTAATCAATCTTATTTCCTAGCTCTTCTTAAATTATATGATAAGAATGAAAAGGGACAGAAGTTAAAGATTAATGAATATAAGAAATTTGCAGAAGGTAAATCAAAATATGTTCCAGTAACCATCTATGAACGAAGCAAATACGCTAGAAAAGAATGTTTAAAATATTATGGATACAACTGCTATGTTTGCGATATGAATTTTGAAAATATGTATGGTGAAATCGGCAGAAAATTTATTCATGTTCATCATCTAATAGAATTATCGCTAATAGGCAAAGAATATATAGTTGATCCTATTAAAGATTTACGCCCAGTTTGCCCTAATTGTCACTCTATGCTACATAAAACTATTCCGGCTATGGCAGTTGAAGATCTCCAACAGCTATTAAATTTTAATTATTTTAAAAGGCTTTAATTGTAATACTCTTTTTTAATCCGCAAAATCAATTAATAATCTATTTATCCCCTACCCTATTAATCCAAATTCAATTCTCACGCTGATTATTTGGCGTGTGATTTCTATTATCTAAAGGAAAAATTATGACAAAACGAGTAAAACCCTGCCCATTTTGTGATGCTACATAACGCTGTTGAGTATTGTAAGTTGGATATTGATAATGTGTTTGTTAATATCTCAATTATCTAATTAAATTGAGTGACTTTATGAAATACATACACATAATTAAATTTTTAACTACTCACGATTTAACGCATTTGAAAGAGTGCTGACGAGCTGAATTAACAAGGCGGAAACCAATATCATTTTATCGTGTTTTAGTTTCATATATCAGAACAGATTCGACACACAAAAAATACTTATTTTGGTGGCGTTTAGCTCATGAAATATATATGTATGGAAATAAAAAACAAAAAGAAACCGCTTGGAAAATACAAAAAAATTAATCTATAGGTTTAAAATTGATATCCATCTTGGTGCAAAAATAGGTAAAAATCTACATTTCCCCCATCCTTATTCAATAACAATTGGAGAAAATGTAACAATTGGTGAAAATTTATTTATTCATCAGAATGTTACCATAGGTTATGGTCATGGAACTATGCATATTATTATGGGAGATAATGTTTATATTGGTACCAATTCAGTGATTTTGGGTGGTGAAATAAAAATAGGCAATAATGTAAAAATCGGCGTAATGTCATTTGTAAATAAAGATATTCCAGATAACTGTACTGTTTATACGCAAAAGACAAATACAATTATCCAGAATAATTGATTATTACTGTGGTTTTTCTAGCCAGTCAATCGCTGGCTCAGTATCGACATCAATACAACTTAGTAAAGTCAGGTATCTGTTATACTTCTTCGTCAACCTGCTGCATATCTAAATTAATGATATCTTTAGACTACAAATAAAGCCTGAACAGATAAATTTTTAATAAAAAAAACCTTCTTAGAAAATTAAATAAAACAGCACTAAATAAAAATAATTTCTTTCCAGTTTCATAGTTATTGTATTCTAGTACAGTGCATTAATATTTTACTTTTTTCATTTTTTTCTTTCTTATCTTGCGTTATTACTAACTCAGAAATCATCTTAAATTCATTGTCTGATATATATTCAAACCTCTTATAACTAGACAATTTCATACCAGCTAAAATGCCGTTGTGACGTCGGTTCAAATTCTTAAAATCTTCCTTTACCATTTCATCACTACCTGGCCATTTTACAAAAAAATCATCGTTTTCTTTTAAAAAGATAACTACTGATTTTCCACGGTCAATTGAGGTCGAATAGTCATCAAACGCCCATTTCTTCCATTTTGCTATTTGTTGAGTTGTACTACACTCCCAATTTCCAATAAGCATTTCCTCAGTTACTTTCTTTTTACCACAACCAAATAAAGCAAACCCAATTAAACCAACTAGTAAAAATTTTTTCATACTATTCCCTTCGTTTTTGGTAATAGTATGACATTTATTAACTAAGAGCAATAACAAACCACTCGAAGGCAGTTTATTGACTCACTTGGTTAAAAAAATAAATCAAATAAAATCAATACCCTTCCTGACTTGTTTTTTGCTTGAAGTTGGGGGTTATTTTAATAGGTGGAGTAGGTTTGGGGTTTTAAATACAATACCATTATCTTTTTATTTATTACCTACACCGCCCAGTAACAAACTTATTATCATTACCCTGCACTTTTGCTATATGCACATTACGCTGACATTCCCAATTTTCAGGTGCATACATTTTATTCCATGCCATCATCAGCTTCTTTTCTTGATTTGATAAATTGATTTTATATTTATCAGACATATAAAGATAGGTTCGCGCTATCATTCCACGGATTTCGTTACGAGGCTGAAATACACGAGCTTTAAAATCCACAGCACTTTTACACTGCCCATACTGATTAAATTCTTTAGTGAATTGTGAATAACGATAATTAGACCTATCGCCATTCACTTCGCCAATAGCGGGTTGTAAATTATGCATATCCCCTTCTATTTGATTAAAGGTAGCATCTTTTTTGCACGCTTTACGCCCACCTTCTTGCCAACATGTCAGGTGTCTACCAAAATTCTCGGCAGGCATAACATGTTCCCACTCAATGCGTTCAGCTCTAGCCTGATTTTTTCTTGGCTGATACCCACACTTGCTAAAATCAACAACGCTTTTTTTACCCACCCACGAAAATTCGCATCCGCAATAAAATGTCGTTTGATTAGGGTTTGATTTATATAATTTAGTTAACTGTGTTTTGGCTGAGTTAAAGTTCTGTGCTGAATAAACAAATAACGGAACAAATAAGAGTAAGATAGCTATTTTTTTCATAAAATCCATTTAAAATAAATCCAAAAACTATAAAATTTAATATGTTATATAAAAACATCAACTTTTATAGTAAAGCATCCTGCAATAACAACTATCAAGTAAGAAGCTTGATAAAACAAACCCTCAGTTTTTTACGAGGGATTGAAAGAGAAAAAGGATGCATAGATACCTAATTCTCTTGTTTATAATATTGGTATTGTTTCCAGTCTATTAACCAATCAAAGGTAAAGTACCCCGCCGGTAATTTTAAATATATCAACAGGTATTAAATAAATCAAGGTGATATTATGACAAATTCAATAACTTACATTCAAACAAAAAGCATCAAAAACAGAAGGTAAAATAGAAGCTTTAAAACAACACGTTGACAATATTGCATTAATTGAATAAGTAAGTAACAGCCTGAGCGAATCCAAGGTTAACTTATTGTTTATGCAGGATAATTTTTGACAAAAAAACCAACAAAAACCTCAATAAAATCAATAGCCTACCGGAGCGATTTTTTGTCAAAATAATGTCTTTTTTGTTGTGGGTAAAATGGGTTGGGTGTGGTGGTTTCGGACGTTTGAGCTTTGGGTGATAAAAATAGCTGTTGTGAACACGTCCGAGTTAGGGAATTTAAGCGAATTCCCTAACAACCCACGCTTTGGCTGCAGAATGTGGCCTTCGGCGCCCCTCCGCCGTCGCTCGGTCTTAACGCACCGGCTATGATTCGCTCCCGGCGAAGCATAGCTTCGCCAAACATCCTTGTTTGGCGTGCTAACCTCGCTCTGTTGTCGGCACATTCTGACGCCGGAGTAAGTCAGACAGTACAGCCGATTGTTTTTTTTTGTAATTATATGATTAATTCTATTTTTATTGCCGCCTATACGGCGTTAAGGTTTTTTGACTGGTGCATAATGTTGCCATACGTTTTCTAAACCGCCTATACGGCGTTAAGGCTTTTTCGATTCTGCCGCCGTCTAAACCATCATTTCTAAACCGCCTATACGGCGTTAAGGAGCGTGCGGGTACGGCTTGCTTTTTCTGAAACTTTCTAAACCGCCTATACGGCGTTAAGGATTCGCCCAGAGTTTCGTTTTGATCCTCGCTTTTTCTAAACCGCCTATACGGCGTTAAGGTAGAACTCAAGATTTGATAAATCTTGCTGTATAAAGATAAACAACAATTTCATCTTTGAAAACCCTTTTTTTGAGCTGTTTTTTAATATGTTGATTTTATTTGATTTTAAATTTTCGTTAAAAAAAGGGTTTAGAGCGGTTAATTTGTTGTTATTAGGGCGCTGTTCGTGGTTTTGCTGGTTTGTTTTATGTTGGCGCTTTGTTTAGGTTGTGTAAGTGATTGATTTAGCTTGAAAACGGTAAGATAAAAACTTCAATAAAATCAATAGTCTATCAGAGCGATTTTTTGTCAAAATAGGTTTTTTTTTGTTGGTGGATAAAATGGGTTGGGTGTGGTGGTTTCGGACGTTTTAGCTTTGGTGAATTGTAGTAGTTCAAACTTAATCTGACAGACACATATTACTCATCGGCTTTCATTTTAACAAAATGCGTGTCCGATGAGCAAAATAAATTCTCCAATTGCTTTTCCTTAACCAACCCCTTTGCATCATTCCATGTTTGCCATGGTGTCTTCCCATAACAATATTTTCCAGAGTGTGCTCTTTCTCGATTGTAAAACTCAAGCCATTGTTCAATATCGTTTTGTATTTCACTCAATTGCGTGTAAATCTTACGTCGAAATAAAATATCATAACATTCTGTTTTCATCGTCTTATGGAATCGCTCACAAATACCGTTAGTTTGTGGGC
>NZ_FMBA01000104.1 GCF_900094935.1 Gilliamella intestini | reverse complement strand
GTTTTTTTAGCATAGAAGAATTCCTCTTATAATGGACTCCTCTCTATTAGATCAAAGAACTCGCCAAAAAGCGAGTTCTTTGTCATCAATCTGAGGGCTAAATGCCCTATTTTTGTAGGAAGGCAATTATAGCAAATCGCTGTAATTTGCTTTTACCTCATCACTCCAAACACTTGCTTGCACTTGCCCAATGTGCTTTTGTTGTAAAAGTAACATGACCAAGCGTGATTGCCCAATTCCTCCTCCAATTGTTTGTAGTAGCTCACCATTGATTAAAGCTTTATGCCAACTATATTCTAGTCGTGATTGGTCATTAGTGATGTTTAACTGACGTTTTAGTGCTTCTGGATTAACGCGAATCCCCATTGATGAAATTTCAAATGCACTGCCTAATATAGGATTCCAAACCAAAATATCGCCGTTTAAGCCTTTAGACCCCATTTCGTTGTCAGAACTCCAATCATCATAATCGGGTGCTCTAATATCATGTCTTTCATTATTAGACAATTTGCCACCAATTCCAATTAAAAAAACAGCGCCTAGCTCTTTAGAAATAGCATTTTCTCGTTCTTTTGGCGAAAGATTTGGGTAACGTTTTAATAGCTGCTCACTCTCCATAAATGTAATAGATTCTGGTAAAAAACGTGATAAATGGTACCTTTCAGATACTGCTTTTTCAGTGGTTTTGATAGCTAAATAAATTTTTTCAACGGTTTGTTTTAAATAAGTTAATGTACGATCTTCAGGGCGTATTACTTTTTCCCAGTCCCATTGATCCACATAAACCGAATGAATTGGTGACAGTTGATCTTCATCAGGCCGTAATGCTTTCATGTTGGTGTATAAACCTTCTCCAACTTGAAAGTGATGATCACTTAAAATTTTACGCTTCCATTTAGCAAGAGAGTGAACGACTTCAAATTGAGAATTAGGAATAGCTTTAACTTTGACTTGTACTGCATTTTCTTTTCCTGACAAATTATCTTGAATACCATCACCGACTAGACTTAATATAGGTGCTTGTATTTCAATAAGCGATAAATTTGCTGCCAATTGCTCAGAAAAAAATTGTTTTACAAAATTTATGCGTTGCTGCTGATCTCTAAAAGATATCGTCATGTTTACTCTTTAATTATTTATTAATCAGAATACCTAAATTAAACTAGAAAATGAAAATATGCAAGTTAGAACAATCAGTGCTTTTTAAATATATATATGGAATTATTCTAATAAGATATTTTATTCAACCTGATCATTTTTTGTGTGAAATAAGCCAAGGTAAAGCGATGTTAGCCTGTATAATGTAGCGTTATATTAGGCGTAATTTCTTGTACCAAGATCGTTAAATTGTTAAAAATTTTTATGTAGGTGTTAGGGCGTGTTGATCTTTCGTAATTATTTTTTAGACGGCATAATGTGAGTTATAATCATTCTGCAAAAAACAA
>NZ_FMBA01000050.1 GCF_900094935.1 Gilliamella intestini | reverse complement strand
CGTTCAATATCAACTAGATACGATAAGTTAGAAAGGAATTATGCCAGTATGGTATCACTGGCATTTATGTTAATGTGGCTGCCAATGTATTGTTGAGTAATTTATGTACAGCAAAGATCAACAGCCCCTAATAATAATGCTAGATAGTAAAACTATTTTCCAAATAATATAGATTTTGTTTTAGTTTTTTGTTCAAGATTGAATAGTATTTTTTGTAAAGCAATCTAATAATGGTATTTCTTTTTCAGAGCATGTTGAAAACATAGATTAAAACATAAAATTAACCTCAACTTTCTTACATAATTAGATAGTAAATTAAATAATCAGCAATAGTATAAAATATGTAATATTTTAGTAAAACTACCTGACTTTTTTTTATTATTGCAATAATGTAAAGACTTAAATTAAATTATGGTGACGATTATGATAAATATTTTATTAATTGATGATGATATTGAATTATCACAAATGCTTAGCGAATATTTAACTAATGAAGGTTTTAATATCAAAAGCGTTTATTTGGGTAAAGATGGCATTAATGAAGCATTATCAGGAAAATATCGTGCTGCAATTTTAGATGTAATGTTACCTGATATTAATGGGATTGATGTTCTTAAAAATATACGTCAACAATGTAATATGCCTGTTATTATGCTAACAGCTAAAGGCGATAACATCGATCGCGTTTTAGGGTTAGAACTAGGTGCTGACGATTATATCCCTAAACCATGTTATCCTCGTGAGTTACTAGCAAGATTACGTGCGGTTCTACGTCGTTTTGATGAACGTTCAGTAGAAACAGTTGATGATAAAAAATACCATTTTAACGGTTTAACATTAGATATACCGCAACGATTATGCACTTGGAATGGACAAGTTATTGACTTAACATCAACTGAATTTAATTTGTTAGTATTACTTGTAAAACATAACGAGCGAGTAGTAACAAAAGAAGAATTATCAGAAATAGGACTTGGCCGAGCAAGAGAGCTTTACGATCGTAGTGTTGATGTGCATATTAGCAATATTCGTCAAAAACTATACCAAGTTGCACAAAATGATGTAACGATAGAAACAATTAGAGCTGTTGGCTACCGTATTCGTTAATGACTTAATAGGCTTGATATGAATCGTCGATTATTTTGGAAAATACTCATTATATTTGGGATTATTTTTTATCTTACTTTCCAATTAACTTGGATTGCGTTTTCTATTTATGTAGGAAATAAAAATCAAAGATTCCTTAATCATATGCCGACAAAAGTTGATATGATTGCTCAGTTATTACATGTGGCAGGCGAAGATGAAACACTTAATTTTGTAGCGCATTTACCTGAACGAGAAAGATCTTTATTATCAATAAAATTAGTTTCTCCTGTTAATGAGCAAGTCAATATTTTGAACGATGAATTAGAAACCCCAACATATGCTTACCAACGTATGGCAGCAGCACCTGACGGAACACTTTATTCGGTTTCATTTAAAGAAGATAAGGAAGATCACGATACAAAAGCGTTATTTAATATGCCAATGACAATTGTATTACTTGGGATATGTGTTGGCCTTGTTTTTAGCCTTTTTTTAGCTTGGAACTTAACCAGACCAATGAGACTATTAAGACAAGGCTTTTTTAGAGTATCTCAAGGTGATCTTTCTGTTAGATTGTTCAATAAATTAAAACCTCGCCGCGATGAATTAAGTGAACTTGGTAAAGATTTTGATATGATGGTTGAACAGCTAAATATTTTGCTCTCTGATCGTCAATCTCTTCTTCATGACGTTTCTCATGAACTTAGAACTCCACTAGCCCGTTTGCAGTTAGCAATTGGGCTTGCTCAACAAAATAAGCAAAATATTGATACGGCTTTAGCTAGAATTGAATTAGAATCAGAACGATTAGATCAGCTAATTGGTGAAATTCTAAATTATTCTCGTGCAGAAATGAATAATCGTACCGATGAGTATTTTGATTTAAAAGACTTAATTAGCGTGGTGATTAATGATGCTAACTATGAAGCTAATCATCAGTTAATTGATGTACATTTTAATCTATCACCAATCACGCATTCTATTGTTAAAGGGAATTCAGAGCAAATTCGGCGTGCAGTTGAAAACATTATTCGTAATGCCATTCGTTTTTCAATATCTGGACAAGCTGTAGAGGTTTCGTTAAAAGAAACCGGTAAATATTTACAAATTGAAGTTAAAGATCGTGGTCCTGGTGTTGAAGAGAGTAAATTATCCAGTATCTTTGAACCATTTGTCCGTATTCAGTCTCCTCAATTAGGCAAAGGTTACGGACTAGGACTTGCGATAGCAAGAAAGACCGTTATTATGCATAACGGTACTATTGAAGCAACTAATCGTGATGGTGGAGGGCTTATTGTAACAATATGTTTACCTTATTGGAGAAAACTTTAATAAGAGTTAGTAACAGTCACTATTAACAGTTAATACATACTCTTTAACTAAGCTTTCTAGTTTAATTTTATCGTGACCAGCGAACGTTAATGTTTTCATTATAGCATTTGGATCACTTTCTAATATGGCTTTATATTGTGCAATATATTGGCTAGCAATAGGCTTGTATGACCAGTGCCATTCTTCAAGCTGGTACCCGCCTTTTCTACCACCATTAAATGCTTGGCAAAAGCCATATTTTGGTAGATTCTCTTGAAGCCATTTATAAAGAATAATTCCTTTTTTATCATTTCTAAAGTATTCTGAAGAAACACTAGTAATATCGATATCACTACCCCAATGATGCCTTGATGTACCTGGCATTGACGAAAATTTTAGAATTTCTTCAGCAATTTTTTCTGGGTCATTTATTTTAGCTGATAAAGCATCCCATTTCCGTTGCCAAATACCGTTTTGGTAAGTGTAATTTCGCGTTGCACTTACTATGATAAAAGGAATATCTGGGTGAATTTTTTTAAAGTCATTGTAGGCTTTTATAAGTTGTTCGGTTGGCTCTTTTTGTAGATACATTCCTTTTTTATTAACAGGTAGTATAGTTGAGTCTAACGCAATAAAACCATTATCTTTTTTTTCGTCAAACTGTCCAATCAGTTTATTTAATGTGATCTGTTGTGCCATGGTAAAAGTAGGAAATAGAAGTAAAGATAAGTTTAAAGTCAAATCACCTATTTTTTTTAATATCGTTGATTTTTTCATCTTTCAAGCTTGCCAATATTCTATATAGCCAGATTAAGTTAAAAACAGTATAATCCTTTTCCTAAAAAATGAAATAGCCATAATGTGTAAAAACGAGGCCTTATGTTAACAACATCTACATCTAATACGTCTGAAAATTGTTTAGACGCTGTCAATACAATGAACCTTAATACAACTAATCCCATAAACGAAAGAATAAATTTACTAAACTTCACACGCCAACAATTAAGAGAGTTTTTTATATCACTTGGTGAAAAACCGTTTCGAGCTGATCAAGTAATGAAATGGATCTATCATTTTGGTATAGATAATTTTGATCAAATGACCGATATCAATAAAAAACTACGTGAACAACTAAAGACTTTAGCAGAAATTAAAGCTCCGAAGATTGCCGTAGAACAGCGTTCTTCTGATGGCACAATAAAATGGGCACTTGATGTTGGTAATAACCAACTGATTGAGTCTGTTTATATTCCTGAACGTGATCGTGCAACATTATGTGTTTCCTCACAAGTTGGTTGCGCATTAGAGTGTAAATTTTGTTCTACTGCTCAGCAAGGATTTAATCGTAATTTAACTGTTTCTGAAATTATTGGTCAAGTATGGCGTGCATCGAATGCAATTGGTGTAACGGGTAAATTAGCTGATAGACCTATTACCAATGTAGTTATGATGGGTATGGGTGAACCACTACTTAATTTATCTAATGTTGCACCAGCTATGGAAATTATGTTAGATGATTTTGGCTATGGTTTATCAAAAAGGCGTGTAACACTATCGACATCAGGAGTTGTTCCTGCTTTAGATAAGCTAGCCGGTATGATTGATGTGGCGCTAGCGATATCACTTCATGCTCCTAATGATACTATTCGTAGTGAAATTATGCCAATTAACCTAAAATACAATATGTCTATGCTGCGTGATTCAATTCTGCGTTATCTTTCATCTTCAAACGCAAATCACGGAAAAGTAACTATTGAATATGTATTACTTAATCAAATTAACGATGGCGTTGAACATGCTCATGAACTTGCTGCATTCCTAAAAAATGTACCTAGTAAAATTAATTTGATTCCTTGGAATCCGTTTCCTGGTGCACCTTATTCACGTTGTTCAAATACTCGTATTGATCGCTTTATGAAGACATTAATGGGATATGGGTTTACCGTAATAGTTCGTAAAACACGGGGAGATGATATTGATGCTGCATGTGGTCAGTTAGCTGGTGAGGTTATTGATCGTACAAAAAGAACACTTTATAAAAAACAAAATCTTGCCCAGCAAATTTCATAAAAATGCATCTTTATAAAAAAGGGAGGATAAATGAAAAAACTGTTAATTATATTTAGCTGTTTTTTGATAATCATACTATCTGGCTGTCAAATGAAAAACAGTGATGAATTTGATCCAGAAAAGGCCGCTTTAGCACGAATGCGACTTGGATTGGGCTATCTTGCTAAAGCAAATGAATCAGAAGAAAACGTTAAAGCTGCACATTATAATTTAAAATTAGCTGCGCAATATTCACCAAACAATCCTCAAGTCATGTTGGCGATGGCGATGTTTGATCAACATGTAGGTGAATATAATGAAGCCGAAATGATTTACAAACGTATTACACTAATGCAACTAGGTAACGGATTATATCATGTTCATTACGGAGCTTTTTTATGCGGACGTGATCGTTATCAAGAGGCTAAAGAACAGTTTCAACAAAGCCTCGATTTAGATCGCCATCGTTGGAAAGCCGATGCTTATGAACAGTATGGCTATTGTGCAATCCAAAACAATGATCGAAAAACAGCTGACTTAATGTTTAAGCAACTTTTTCAATATGATGCTAATCGTCGAGACAACGTTATAAAAACAGCTGAACTTTATAAAAACAAAGGTGATAAAAAAATAGCAAATTATCTATTTTCAGTAACAAATAAATAAATCATCATCCATTATTATAATATTAATAAATTTTTAATAATTATAAGCAAGAGTATATGTCATGAATTTTTGGGCTATTTTATTATTAGCACTAGCAATGTCAACCGATGCCTTTGCTGTCGCCGTTTGTCGTGGGATTTCACTTAAATCAACACCAATTTTAGGCGCATTAAAAATTGGTATTTTATTTGGTGTTGTTGAGGCTATTACCCCATTGCTTGGCTGGTTAGTTGGTTATATTGCGTTGCAATATATTGAACAATGGGATCATTGGGTTGTATTTGCTGTCATGCTATTTTTAGGCATTAATATGATATATAACAGCCAGAAACAGTCAGATGGAAATTGCCAAGAAGATGAATTAACATCATCAAAAAAATCTTTTCTAATGTTAATTTTTACAGCAATTTCAACCAGTATAGATGCATTTGCAGTTGGTGTTGGCTTAGCATTAGCAAGTGTTAATATTTTTTTTGCCGCAGCAATGATTGGACTAGCTACCTGTACAATGGTTACTATTGGGTTATTATTGGGTAATAAAATTGGCTGTTTAATTGGTAAACGGGCTGAGCTTTTGGGCGGGTTAGTACTTATTTCTATTGGAGTAATAACTCTTTATCAACATCTTTCAGTTTAATATTTCAAATAAAAATACTTTTTTACTGTTAGGTTTCGAACATTTTATTGATTGATATATTTTATCCAATTTAAATAACGTCCGAAACCAATATCTTTCCTTAAGAAAGGTTACAGAAAACTAATTCTATCTTATCTTCCTTTAATTTTTATAAAATTCCATATCAAAACTATGTGCCTGCTGGTTATAAATTGCTTTAAACACTCCTTGATCATGAGGATTATGCAAAATATGATTAACAATAAATGGTCTAACATTGGTTTTTATATAACCCGGCAATCCTCGGGCACCACGAATGATATCATAATGATCGTGACAGAATGTACTGATACAAGAATCTTTTATTTCGATAGTGTAGCCACGATGACTATATGATTGATTTAATTTGTCAATTTCTCGACGAATAATCCGTTCAATAACTTCCATTGGTAGACGTTTAAAATGAAGAATATTTTCTCGTCCATTAAAACGATTAAGTAATTCCGAACGATAAGTATTATTGAGTTCATTTGTCGCCAATTCTCGAGCTTCTTCATCAGTAAGATTAGGATCTAAATAGTAAGGTTGACCAATATTTGAAGTCATAATAATCATAATATCTGAAAAATCGACTGTTCGACCAACATTATCGGTTAACCTACCATCTGATAAAATCTGTAAGAAGATATTAAATACATCAGGATGTGCTTTTTCAATCTCATCAAATAAATAGATTCCCACCGGTTTTGTTCTAACTGAGTTTGTTAAAATTCCACCTGCTTCAAATCCTTCATATCCTGGAGGTGCACCAATTAATTTAGCAACAGCATGTTTTTCCATGTATTCTGACATATCAAAACGAACTAACGATTTTTCATCACCGTAAACATATTCCGCTAAAGCTTTGGCCATTTCAGTTTTACCTACACCAGATGGACCTAAAAATAGGTAAGACATTGCAGGACCTGATTCTTCAAGCCTGTCAACTCTAGCAACCTTTACCGAATTGGCGACATGTTTAACAATGTTATCTTGACCAAAAATTCGTGATAATAAATTTGCCTCCAAATTAATCAAGTTTTCAACTTCATTCTCATCTAATTTGTTTGCTGATATACCTGAAATTTTGCTAAATTCAGCAATCACTTCTTGGCGATTTAGTCGCAAATCTTTATTGGCTAGCATCACCAATTTTTGATGTTGTTCATTATTTTGTGCAATTTCTGCATCAATTTGTCGAATTTTTTCCTTTAATTTAGAAACTGCTGGTGAGTCAAATCCTCCAGCTGTTAACTGTGCAAATGTCTTTATAGAAACTGATTCTGAATTTTTATTATTGTCCTCTTCTTCTTGTAACTGGGTGATTTCATCTTGCAGTTTGAAGCGTAACGTTTCAGCATCACGTTGATATTGATATGTTTTGCTAATTTCAGACTTTAAATTCTGCCAATCTTGCTGCCATTGTTCAAGCTGCTGTCGCAAATCATGTTGTTCTGTTTCACTAGTACTTTTTGCTATCTTACCCATTAACTCAGCAATTTTTGGATGCTGTTTATGTGTAAGTTGACGATAACTAGCAAGTGCACGATCAAGTAATGAAATAGCACGTTGAGGCTGTGCCCCACCTAAACCTAAACTATCACGATATTTACAGGTTAAATGTATTGCTTCATCAATAGCATCTTTATCCACTTCAATTTTGTGGTATGCAGATAACTCCTTTGCAACAGTAGTAACAATGGAATTTAAATTATCCCCAGCAGGTTCTTTGACATCGTAAAGTGTGTAAAGTTCAGGCATATTCGTGCTAGCCTTTAGCACACTACTAAGTTTATCATCACGAACTTCGAGGATAACTTGAAAATTATTTGATTTATCGGCGTTATTTAAGGCATTAATAAAATGAGCATTACCTGTATTATGTGCTGCTTCTAAAAAATTAGCCGTATCGGTAATAATCAGCACTGATTCAGGGGTTTGCATTAGCTTTTTTAAAATACTTTGAAACTCATTATTTATCTTAGTGCTATCGCCGCTAGAAAAAAGAGCATCACAATTTAACCAAAATAATTTTTTTACAATCAAATCAAATGGTGTATCTGGGTTATTTTTAGCCGCCTGTAAACCAAGGGTAAGCGTTGAAACACCTACACCTGCGGGTCCTGTTAACAATAGTGAGTTTGATGATTTTCGTATAAGAATCGACGATATTCTCTCTAAATCATGCTCCCTTCCTACTAAAGTAAAATTAGGGTGTTGCGCTAAATATTCACGCCCTCTAACTAAATACATTGTGCATTCCTTTGTTATAGTTTAAAGGGTGAAGTAGTATGTGAGCTATCTTTTTTGGATTCAGATTTTTCTGATAAAACATCACCTGTCACCGCAATAAATTCACGCGTATCATCTTGAACGTCTTTAGACATTTTTTCAATTTCATCTAAATTCGCACGCATTGTTTCTAGTGCTGAGCGAGTAATTTCAGTCGCCTCTCTTTGGGTATCGCCAAATTCTGCTAAGTTTTGTAACATAGCTTCTAAATCATTATTAATCTCATCACGGCCAGTTGCAATTCGAATTGCTTCATTTTTTGCAATATCGTTTGTGACTCGTGTCATTTCGGCTAAAGTATTACTTGCCATTGATTGCGCTTCATTAATTGCAGCAGAATTAACCGCTGTTACCACAACACTAAGTTGAGAGGCTACAGATGCAATACCTCGTGAATGCATTGCTCTTGCACTTTCAACTTGTTTTTTGGTTGCTGCTTGCATATTGCGAATTTTGATGGCTTCAGTTGTTAATTCGCCATAAGTTTGCATGGTATCAACTGTTGCAGTTGACACTGTGTCAATATGTTCATCTAAATTACGTCTTGCTTCATCAAGCTTCATTGACTCTAATAGATTATCGCCAACATCTTTATTTTCAAGTTCCTCTCTACGTTCCCGATGTACTTTTTCAACTTTTTTAGTGGCTTCATTCATAATGGCATAAATTTGTATCATATTGCCATTATTGTCACTAAGCCCTTCAATTTGTTTAACCATTTTTTCGAGATGATTACGAATCGCACCAAAACGTTCTTTACCTTGATTAACAAATTTTAATGCGGATTTAACCATATCGGCTTGACGCAATGTATGCTGTTCTGAAGTTAAATTCAGTAACTCTTTTAATTTTTCAACATCCATTGATTCGGTACGTTGTTCGTGACGAGTTGTAATTTCTATCTGAATATCATTTAATTCTTTATGCTTATTTTGTATTTCCTCTTTTAGATTGGTTATTTTTTCTTCATTAATATCAATTTTTTCTTTTGATGCAGTTTTAATTTGTCCAAGACCAAAGAATTTTTTATCCTGCTGCAATAACACTATTTCTTTTTGTAAATCAGATATTTGTTTTTCTATATTGGTAATTTCACCCTGCACATTGATTTTTTGCGCTGCCTTTTCTTCATCCCACTCTTGATCGGCTTTGATTTGAGCTAAAGCATTACGAGTTTCACCATTTTGGCGTAAGTTATACAGGGCATCGGTAAGTTCGGTAAGGGGTTTAATTTTTTCAATAAAGTTATTAAGATCATTATTAAAATCCGCATAAACTCTTTGTAACTCAGCAAATACTTCGGTATCAGTCATCTCAATACGTTGTTTAGACATCTCTTCAGAAATGGATTGAAGATATTCTTTAAATGTATCAAATTCTTGAATTTTAGCTCGATCAGCCTCTTTATTATCAGTAAATTCTAAAATATGAGTGACTTCTTCTACTTTTTGTTCAAGTGAAAGGCTATCTGAAAAAATAACTTTAAAAAAAGTATTTTCTTGAATATTAGCAAGTGGAGTTTCTACTTTTGCTTTTTTTTCACGTTGTCTAACCGAATAGTCTTTTTCTTCTGTACTGGCTAATTTTTTTCTTGGAGCTACACCCATTATTTCTTTCCTTAATTGCTTATTTCTATATTCACTTATTATTTAATTACTTTAAATTCTATTAAAATAAAAAATAAAGTTTGGAATAATATTTTGATCTTATAGAAAAGATAAATTTCATCTTTTCATCATGTTATTATCTATTTAACATCTGATTTTGACAAGTGAAACAGTTATTCAAAATCAAAAAATTAAAAAATAAATGATAATCATCAAGTATAGATCAAGCTTTTTGCTGGTATAACAGATTATTATTTATACTTTATTTAATCGATTAAAAATTTAAATTATTATTGGTATTTTTAATTAATTGTATATTTTTATTTTGCAGTTATTTGATAAAGAGAAGATATAACTAAAAAAAAATTCATAAAAAAACCACTCGCATAACCGAGTGGTTTATATTGAAATGTATCATTTGTAATGATGGTAGGATTACATCATTCCGCCCATACCACCCATGCCGCCCATACCACCAGCAGCACCTAAATCAGCTTTATCATCTTTAGGTAGGTCAGTTACCATACATTCAGTTGTAATCATAAGACCAGCAACAGAGGCAGCATATTGTAATGCGCTACGGGTTACTTTAGTTGGATCTAAAATACCCATTGCAATCATATCGCCATATTCTTCAGTAGCAGCATTATAACCATAGTTACCTTTACCGCCTTTAACTGCGTTAACTACAACAGATGCTTCTTCACCACAGTTAGTAACGATTTGACGTAATGGAGCCTCCATAGCGCGCAATGCAACTTTGATACCAACGTTTTGATCTTCGTTAGCGCCTTTAAGGTCTAAAATTGCTGATGCTGCACGAACTAAAGCAACACCACCACCGGCTACAACACCTTCTTCAACCGCTGCACGTGTTGCGTGTAACGCATCTTCAACACGAGCTTTTTTCTCTTTCATTTCCACTTCGGTAGCTGCGCCAACCTTAATAACAGCAACACCGCCAGCAAGTTTAGCAACGCGTTCTTGAAGTTTTTCTTTATCGTAATCAGACGTTGACTCTTCAATTTGTTTACGAATTTGTTCAACTCGAGCTTTGATTAAAGATTCTTCACCAACACCGTCAATAATCGTTGTGTTATCTTTATTGATAACAACACGTTTTGCTTGACCTAAATCTTCAAGTGTCGCTTTTTCAAGCTCTAAACCAATTTCTTCTGAAATCACAGTACCAGCAGTTAAGATTGCAATATCTTGTAACATCGCTTTACGACGATCACCAAAGCCAGGCGCTTTAACCGCAGCAACTTTAACAATACCACGCATAGTGTTAACTACTAATGTTGCAAGCGCTTCGCCTTCAACATCTTCAGCAATTATTAATAATGATTTACCTGCTTTAGCAACGGCTTCTAACACAGGTAATAATTCACGAATGTTAGATACTTTCTTATCAGCTAATAAAATATATGGATTATCTAATTCTACTGTTGCTGTTTCTGGTTTGTTGATGAAATATGGAGATAAATAACCTCGGTCAAACTGCATACCTTCAACAACATCAAGGTCATCTTCTAAACCAGTACCATCTTCAACTGTGATAACGCCTTCTTTACCCACTTTTTCCATAGCTTCTGCAATTAAAGAACCTACAGTTTCATCTGAGTTAGCTGAAATTGTACCTACTTGAGCAATAGCTTTAGAATCAGCGCATGGTGCAGATAACTTTTTAAGCTCTTCAACAGCTGCAACAACTGCTTTATCAATACCACGCTTTAAATCCATTGGATTCATACCAGCAGCAACAGCTTTTAAACCTTCATTAACAATTGCTTGAGCAAGTACGGTTGCAGTAGTTGTACCATCACCTGCTGCATCATTTGCTTTAGAAGCGACTTCTTTAACCATTTGTGCGCCCATATTTTCGAACTTATCTTCTAATTCGATTTCACGAGCAACAGAAACACCATCTTTAGTAATGGTTGGTGCACCAAATGATTTATCTAATACTACATTACGCCCTTTTGGACCTAATGTTACTTTAACTGCATCGGCTAATACATTAACGCCTTTAAGCATTTTGGCGCGAGCGTCATTACCAAATTTCACATCTTTAGCTGCCATCTTTGTATTTCTCCTAAATTCTGTATATAAATTAAATTAGTTGTCAGTTATGCTTGTACAATCGCTAAAATATCGCTTTCAGATAAGATAAGCACTTCTTCATTATCGATTTTTTCTGTTTTAACGCCGTATCCTTCATTAAAAATTACGATATCTCCCACTTTTACATCTAGCGGCTGTACTTGACCATTTTCTAAAATGCGACCATTACCAACAGCTAAAACTTCTCCGCGAGTTGATTTACCTGCTGCCGAACCAGTTAAAACAATACCACCAGCTGATTTTGATTCTACTTCTTTACGTTTAATGATCACACGATCATGCAATGGACGAATTTTCATTAGTTATCTCCTAGCACTAATTTTTAATTAAGATAATTATTAACAGAAATCATAGAATTATGATTTTTTAATGTAGTGCACAATATATGGGGATTATTTTAAATTCTTCAAGAGAACAAATTCAAAAAAAAGTCTAACTGATTATTTATTCATCATCTTTCTGTTTGAATTCACCTTCAATAATATCACCCTCTTGATAGTGCATTTGTGATGAAGAAAAATTTGAGCTTATTGGCATTTTTCGAACAATAAATTCCACGATATGATCTTGTACGTGGGGTATTAATAATATTGCACCTAAAATATCAGTTAAAAAACCTGGAATAAGCAAGAAAAAACCGGCAAAAAGCAAAGCTACACTTCTAATTAATTCATTTTTATAGCTTTGATTGTTAGCTATTTTTTGTTGCATAATACTAAGGTTTTTTAAACCCTGAGTTTTAACTAACGAGAAACCAAGAATAGATGTTGTAATAATACAAATTAAAGCAAGAAAAACACCGATTGAATTTGCAACTGCTATAAAAAAACTAATCTCCAAATAAGCATAAACAAAAAAGATAATAA
The DNA here is from genome assembly GCF_900094935.1 of Gilliamella intestini. Taxonomy (GTDB): domain Bacteria; phylum Pseudomonadota; class Gammaproteobacteria; order Enterobacterales; family Orbaceae; genus Gilliamella; species Gilliamella intestini. The sequence continues at coordinate 2,134 of NZ_FMBA01000050.1, read as the reverse complement.
AACCAATAAGTCGCATACAAAAATTCCTATAAGAATAAAAACAGATTAGTAAAAACTTGCTATTAATATGAAGATGATTAGCTACTTTTCAACCAAACAAACACTTATTTTTAAAAAATATTACAAAAAGGATTGACTGATAATCGCAAATCGTGTTTAATGTGCATCCATTGTTGCCCGGATAGCTCAGTCGGTAGAGCAGGGGATTGAAAATCCCCGTGTCCGTGGTTCGATTCCGCGTCCGGGCACCAATCACCAAATTCTAAGACCTGCTTCTAGCAGGTTTTTTTATGCCTAAAGCCTTTTCAAATAAGCCTTTCACCTTGTTTCACTACTCAACCGAATTTAACTGAAATTACCCAAAATCAAGTGAAAAATCGGATACAAACCCGGATACATTTGGTTCGATAATGGCGTGTATCCATAAAATGGCTTTAAAGCCTTTGTTTGCAATGGTTATCGAGAATTACTTGCCAAGTGATTATGTATTCATTATTTGTACTGTTACTTTCAATTAATACCGTTACTACTTTATTCTTTTTGTAAATATTTATTTACATTACGCTGGTTGTTTGATCATAAGATAATTATGCAGTATTCATCTCTACCCATTCATATTCTGATGAATTGAGCGTTTTATGAGAATAAGATTCTTACGTTAGCGTTTCACTATTTTACAAAGTCAAATATTAATTTTTATCGAATGTTTTCGATGTTTTATTGAGGCTAAAGACAAGATAAAAAAATAATCATTAAAGGTTAATTAATATTATTATATAAAAGAAAATTATTAGATAAATAACACCAATAACCCTCTATCTGAGTAAACCATCAGTTACTAAAACAGTAAAAAAATAATCTTGCTCCTTATCAAATAACTCTAATTTGATAAGGGCAACTAAATGCAAAATAAAAATTTTACCGATTCGAATCGACATTCATTATGCTAAAGATGATGAGTTCAATACAGATATTGAAACAACCAAAAAAGAAATAATGTACTTCCTTTATCAAGCTATGCAATTTGAACTTGATATTGTAGGGTATGCTGTTGTTATGGAATTTAATCAGAATGAACATATCCATTTTCATTCTGTTTTTTATGTAAATGGTCAAAAAAGACAAAAATACTATCCTATTTACGTTGCTCTGGAACGTGCATGGTATGAACTAACTAAAGGTTATTTATATGATTGTCAGCGGAATAATTATCATATTAATGGGCTAAGGATGATAAATCATCACGATGATGAAGCGTTTCGTTCTGTTTGTTATATGCTTAGTTATTTAGCTAAAACAGAACAGAAATCATTTTTTAAAAAGTGTTATAGTGATTGTCTATTTTTAAGTAAAGTCCCGCCTCCAAGTCATCGAGGAAAACTTAGAACACTTGGTCTGAATAAATTTTTAATTTCTTCCCGTATTTAATAACCCCAAAAAACCATTTCCTTCATTTTGGAAAATCACTATGAATCTTAAAAAAATACGTTTATACAAATCAGTCAACAAAACAGGCTAATTGATATAGATACAATTCATATAAAGGAATAAAAAATGGACAACCATTATGACCTAATACTAAATAAGCTAAAAGTTCATCATAGATCGTTACTTACAAGTTATGGAAAGTTATATCCAGTCAGAATGGATTTTGCCTATCATGATGATGCCAATCAAAGACAATATGGAATATATGGATATGTTAAATTTATCTGATTTAACATTACTTTCCAATTGTAACTCTCCCCTAAAATAGTACAGCAAAAAAGTAGAAAATTCTCTATGATAAAAGCAAAAGGGAATTTAATTATGAAAAAAATGACTGAACATCAAATCGTCGCTATTTTAAAAGAAGCTGAAGCAGGTATTCCTGTCAAGGAACTCTGCCGTAAATATGGCATGGGGAATTCAACTTTCTATAAATGGCGGGAAAAATATGGCGGAATGGAAACTTCGGATATTAAACGCTTAAAGGAGCTGGAGGCTGAAAACCGTAAGCTTAAACAGATGTTTGCCGAACTGAGTTTAAAATCCCAGCTTCAGGAAGAAATCATAAAAAAGCTGTAGTGCCCACAAAAGCACGTAAAACGTGGGCACAGCAACTACAACAAAATCATTCGGTTACTATTGCTAT
>NZ_FMBA01000020.1 GCF_900094935.1 Gilliamella intestini | reverse complement strand
CGTTCACTGGGAATACCGAAAAGATACCCCAATAGCATGATTTTAAACAGTCTGACCGGATCTTCTGCCGGACGACCGTTATTAGGGCAATAAAGTGGTGCTACCGCTTCTCGAATAAATTCAAAATCAATGACTTTAGCTATTTTACGAACAAGATGATTTTGAGGAACAAGCGCATCTAGTGAGATTTGCTCTATTTTTTCTGGTGTCGCTGGAGTTGGTTTTTTTAGCATAGAAGAATTCCTCTTATAATGGACTCCTCTCTATTAGATCAAAGAACTCGCCAAAAAGCGAGTTCTTTGTCATCAATCTGAAAGCAGGCTATTAGTCCTGCTTTTTTGTTAATATTTTATAATTAATGTTTTTATTATTTGGGCTTTTATTTATTAATGATTTGCATCACTTTGCCAGCCATTTTTAGCTAAAGTAAAGAAACCGACTCCAACCGCAATTAACGCCACAAAAGAGATGTAAATACCAGCACCAAGATAACTATATTGACCTAATAAATGTTCAGGGCTTAATAGATAAATGGTTAATGCTGGTGTAAATGCACTAAATAGCGCATAGGCTAAATTATACGAAAATGACAAACCAGAATAACGGATCGCAGGAGGAAAAGCTCTTGTACCAACTATTGCTGTCATTGCAATAGAACCAATAAATAGCCCAAATACAGCCCAAAGCGAATAAAGTTTAGTTAAGGACATATCTGGCGACAAAGAGCTATAAAATACAATGCTCATAATAGCAAGCCCGCCCCAGTTAATCAGCATTGTTTTTGTTGTACCTATTTTATCTTCTAACCAACCAAAAATAACGCAACCGATAGTCAAAGTTAGTGCTGCAATACAACCACCAATACGCCAATCAAGATTAGCAAAATGGTACATACCACCTACAATACGACTTGGTGTAATCAAAATACCCACCATAATTGCCGTCGATAACGACCAAGTCAAAAGAGCTACAATTAGGCAAGCTGTTTTATGTTTTTGAAGCACGGTAACGACAGGAATATTCTTTTCAATTGCTTTGCGTGCCGCTAACTCTTTAAAGATAGGTGTTTCAGATAAAAATCGACGTAAATAAACCGAAATAACGCCAAAAATACCACCAATAATAAACGGAATACGCCAAGCATAATCTAAAATATTTACAGTAGTAAAACAAAGATCAATAATAATAGTCACAATAAAACCAAGTAAAATACCGCCAGTAATCCCAGATGTTAATGTACCGACACCAAGTCCATAACGTTGCTTTGGTACATGCTCGGCAATAAATACCCAAGCTCCTGGCATTTCGCCACCAATGGCGGCACCTTGCAACATGCGCATGACTAAAAGCAATAGCGGTGCAAAAATGCCGATCATTTCATAAGTGGGTAAAATCCCGATGATAAACGTCGGTAATGCCATCATTGCGACACTTAGGGTAAACATCTTTTTACGTCCCACTTTATCACCAAAGTGCGCCATAATTATGCCACCAACAGGACGAACCAAATAACCAGCAGCAAAAATACCCCAAGCAAACAAATCTAACGTTAAAGGCGATAATGTATCAGGCAAAAATAGTGGTTTAACGATGGTATCAATATAAAGTGCGTAAATAACAAAATCATAAAATTCGAGCGTACCGCCTAAAGACTATAACACTAATGTTTTTAAATCCTTACTATTTAATGGCCGCGCATTGGGTTGCCATTGTGCATTTATTTCAGACTGATTCATGAACTAACCTTATTCTTATTGTTAAATTGAGATAGAAAATCAAGAAAATATATTTTTTTGACTGAATCTTATAAAGAGTCTCCATTTTGTCACAAAAAAGTCTTTTTTCCCATCATAAAAAAATTTAATGAATGACATTAAACTGCATATTTGCTTTATAATCTTAAACTATTTATAATTTTATTGGATAACCGAACTCATTATTTATCATGTGGTTAATCCAAAAGGATCATTTAATGACACATCAAAAAGTAAAACGTTGCAGTTGGGTTACAAACGATCCGCTTTATATTGCTTATCATGACAACGAATGGGGTATTCCCCAATATGATAGCCTTAAGTTATTTGAAAAAATCTGCTTGGAAGGACAACAAGCGGGGTTATCTTGGATCACGGTACTGAAAAAACGAGACGAGTATCACCGTTATTTTTTTGATTTTAATCCTGAAAAAATTGTCCAACTAACTGCACAAGATATTGAATTATTCATGCAGAATAAAGGATTAATACGCAATCGCTTAAAGCTCAATAGTATAATTAAAAATGCCCAAGCTTATTTATTGATGCAAAAAAATAATGAAGACTTTTCTCAATTTATTTGGTCTTTTGTTGATGGTAAACCGATCACTCATCATTACAAAGACAAAAGCGAATTGCCAGTTAGCACAGAAATATCCGACAAAATGTCAAAAGCACTTAAAAAGAAAGGCTTTAGTTTTGTTGGTTCCACCATTTGTTATGCATTTATGCAATCTATGGGATTAGTCAATGACCATTTTGAAGATTGCTTTAAAAAAGGAATTTAAGTTAATGAAAATGATACAACTAGTAAAATATGCCATTATCGCCATATTAAGTTATTTTATTGTGTGTAATGTGATTATTCTTAGTTATGCCGAACAAAAACCACAAGATAATGCCGACACCATGGTGATTTTAGGTGCTCAAGTAGTGGGAACACCAGCGCAGGCACCTCCAACATTACAAGCTCGTTTAGATGTTGCGATTAATTATTTGCAAAATAATCCCAATACAAAAGTCATTGTTTGTGGCGGGCAAGGCAAAGATGAGTCAGCAAGCGAAGCTAGTGTAATGGCTGATTACTTAATCAAAAAAGGCATTGAATCTTCAAGGGTTCATATTGAAGATAAATCAACCCGAACTGCTCAACAATTTATATATGCAAATGACGTATTACCATTAGGAAACACGGTTATTGTAACGAATGATTTTCATCTATTACGCTCAATTATGCTAGCTAAACGCTCGGGTTTTAATGAAGTATCAGGATTATCGGCACCATTGAGTTGGACTAATTTTGATAAATATATTGCAATGATAAGAGAACCACTTGCGTTAGCAAATTCTTGGTTATTTGATCATCCTAAAGCTAAAAAAAGCTAATGCTTGTGATTAAATCGAATTTTTACGATTTTTTAAATTCACCCAACTAATGGTGGCATTGCCATAAGCAACAGCTGTTTTTACTTGTTGTCCATGATATCATGGCAACATTGCTGTTTAATTTAAAAATGAAAAGAATGAACTTAGATACGATTGTTGCACAAGCAACTCCCCCAGGGCGTGGAGGGGTTGGTATTTTGCGTGTTTCAGGGCCTCAGGCTCAAACTGTTGCTCAAGCGGTATTGGGCAAATTGCCTAAACCTCGTTATGCCAATTATTTGCCTTTTTTAGCATCAGATGGCAGCACGTTAGATGAAGGCATTGCCTTATTTTTTCCTAATCCCCACTCATTTACGGGCGAAGATGTGCTTGAATTACAAGGTCATGGTGGACCGATTATTTTAGACTTACTTTTAAAACGCATTCTTGAAATCCCAAGTGTCCGCATTGCTCGACCGGGGGAGTTTTCAGAGCGCGCATTTTTAAATGATAAATTAGATCTTGCTCAAGCTGAAGCAATTGCTGATTTAATTGATGCCAGTTCTGAGCAAGCGGCAAAATCGGCGGTTTCATCGCTACAAGGCATCTTTTCAAAGAAAATAGATGTACTTGTTGAATCATTGATTCATCTAAGAATTTTTACTGAAGCGGCGATTGACTTTCCTGAAGAAGAAATCGACTTTTTATCTGACGGCAAAATTGAAGCTCAACTTAATGAAGTGATTGCACACTTAAACGAAGTTAGGCAAGAAGCTAAACAAGGATCGCTACTTCGTGAAGGTATGAAAGTTGTCATCGCTGGTCGACCAAATGCAGGTAAATCAAGCTTACTTAATGCCTTAGCTGGGCGTGACGCAGCCATTGTTACCGACATAGCTGGCACTACGCGCGATGTACTGCGTGAACATATCCACATCGATGGCATGCCACTACATATTATTGACACTGCAGGACTACGCGAAGCAAGTGATGAAGTGGAACGAATCGGTATTGAACGTGCTTGGCAAGAAATTGAACAAGCCGACAGGGTACTGTTTATGGTAGACAGCACAACCACAACAGAAACCAACCCCGAAAAGCTATGGCCAGAATTTATTGAACGCTTATCTAAAAATATGCCAGTAACTGTAATTCGTAATAAAGCCGATTTAACTGGTGAAGCACTAGGATATAGCGAAGTAAACGGCTACTCACTCATTCAACTTTCGGCACGAACAGGCGAAGGCGTTACCTTATTGCGCGAACATCTAAAACAGGCCATGGGCTTTACTAGCAGTACTGAAGGTGGATTCTTAGCCCGACGCCGCCACCTGCAAGCACTTGAAAAGGCAGCAGAGCATTTAAATAATGGTAAGTACCAACTTATCACATTCCATGCTGGTGAATTACTTGCCGAAGAATTAAGACTAGCGCAAGAAGCTTTAAGTGAAATTACAGGGCAATTTACTTCTGATGATTTGTTAGGTCGTATATTTAGTTCGTTTTGTATTGGAAAGTAGAGATAAACGACCAGATGGTAACATTATCTAGTTTCATAACAAACTAGATAATGCCCATAAAATGAATTAGATAATTTATTTTGTTATGGAAATTTATTTTATAAAAATCAGTTAAATATCAATTTATACAAATCTTAATTTCAATAGACTTAAATAATTCTTAGTTCTTTTAATGATAATTTTATAAACGCATAAAAAATAGGTGCAAAAATTAAACCAATCACGCCAAAAAGAGTTTCTAAAAAGAGCATTGCTATTAACAATTCACAGATACCTGCATGAATTTTTGCCCCAACTATTTTTGCATTAAGCACATATTCCATTTTATGAATTAAAATTAAATACACAATAATTACCATTGCAACAGTAAACGATACGGTAAATGCAACAAAAAAGATTAATACATTAACAATCAAGTTTCCAATAATGGGAATAAGCCCAAAAACAAATGTGGCTAGCACTAAACTTTTACTAAATGGTAAATGAATGCCAAACATAGGCAAAATAATAAATAGCAAAATGGCAGTCATTATCGTATTAAATAAAGCAATCACAACTTGAGAGATAGCAACATATTGGAATACCACAACTAATCGGTTTAAACTGGCTTTTAACGCTTTAGTTAATGGCCTTTTTGTCACTGGATTATGAACCGCATTACGTTGGTTTTGTTTATAACCTAAAATTAATCCAATAATCATTCCTACAATTAATATGACTAAATCATGAAATACTTTTTTAATAATTGATTGTAAATAAAAGACATGCTCTTTAAGATAAATCATGATAGTTGATTCAATTTCATCAATATTATCAGGTAAATAATGAGTAACGTTTGACGGTAAGCTGTTTATTACATTGTTTACGACTAATCTTATATTTGTTAACGTTTCGGTTGGATGCTTGGCCATATCAACAAACCAAGCAAACAAATACCAAAAGCCACCAATAAAAATACCAATAATCACAGTCGTTAGCACTAATACCGAAATTAATTTTGACTGATGGCTAAACCGTACCATTTTTCGTGACAAAAAATTATCTAGTTTTTGTGTTAACGTATAGGTCAACAACCCCGCTATCACTGCCGGCATTAAATGCACGTGCATTAAAATAATGAAACTACCGGAAAACAGCGCCAGACAAAATAGACCTAATTTTTGATTGTCATTAAGTAACATTGTTGTATTATTTCCTTTAATAATCAATGCAATATATTTACAAATATATAAATTAAAATATGGGTAAAATTATAACAGATGCTTTATTATTCTTCCGCTTATTATTAATCAAATAAAATAAGCTTTAGAGGATATTTTATAATAATAAAAATCGAATAATTATTATTTTTTTTCATAAAATCCTTCACCATAAAAAATTAAACTACTATTACCTCTTGGTACAGAATAATGAAATTGTTGGCGTTCGGCTTTATGTTGTTGATGTGTATTTGCTTCGTATTGGGCAAGCTTATGGGCTAGTAATAATTTAGCTAACCGCTTATTGGCATGTTGGCTTCGTTCTGTTTGCACTTTAACACTAATACCTGTTGCTATATGGGTTGCTCTTACTGCCGATTCGGTTTTATTGACATGTTGACCACCTGCACCTGATGACTTCGTAGTCGTAAATTCAATGTTACTATCTATTATTTGCAAAGGATTTTCTAGACAAGTAACACCGATAAACCAATTCTTACGTTTATGCGTTTGTCGATACGGACTTTGGCAGATCCATTGTATGGTTCCAAGCCAACGTTGAATTAACGGTTCACTTTGTAAACCGTCAACCGAAATAAGCACAGATCGAAAAGTATTGGGCTTTTCGCCCAATACACTTTCAACTATTTCGGTAGTTACCGATAATTTACTTGCTTCACTTAAAAATTGAGTTACCGCTTTGGCAACCGCTAAACTGCACTCAGCAGGTCCTCGGGCAGATGAAAAAAAGAGTAATGCCATTAATGACCTCCTTGTGTTTTATAATTTAATATTGGAGTAAGCTGTGCGATCACTTTAACAATATTGACCTGTTGCATCGACTCAATCACACTATCGATTGATTTATAAGCTTGTGGTGCTTCCTCAAAAATTAAGCTACTATCTTCACAAATTACGCGACTACCCAGTTTAGTTCGCTTCAATTCTTGCATAGAATACCGCTTATCTAATTTTCCCTTACAGTCAGCTCGCCGCCATTTACGCCCAGCACCATGAGCCAATGACATTAATAAATTTTCACACTTTATTGGTTGGACTAAATAGCTATAATCCCCGCGTGATCCTGGGATTATCACTAGTTCATCTGTCGCTGAAGAGGCTCCTTTACGGTGTAACCAATAATCTTTTTGGGCTAATGTTACTTTTTCTAGAAAATTATGGCAGACATTTAGCACTTCATTACCTTGAGTATTAAGGTTTGTCATTAATCTTTCAGCAACCACTTGGCGATTTAATTTTGCAAATGCTACGGCATTATCATGTTTAGCTAGATAGTTTAATGCCTCAGGGCTATTATCAGGTAAACCTTGATAGCCAAAACGTGATAACTGGTTTTGTAAAATTTGATGTCCTAATCCTCTTGATCCACTATGCACCAATAAAAATAATTTTTTAGCATTAAGTTGATAATGATTAAATAACTGTTCATCAAAAATTTTACTAACCTTTTGTAATTCAGCAAAATGGTTACCACCGCCGATTGTACCTAGATTATATTTGTGCCGTATATCTGGTTGATCAATATTACCGATCTGCCGTTCTAGTTTATCAATGCTTAATTTAGCTATATTGATTTCTGTTTGCCAAAAACCCATACCACAACCAATATCACTACCAATTAAGGCTGGGTAAATGGTTTCACAACTTAAATAAGCAGCTCCAATAGGGTAGCCTTTTCCTGGATGAAGATCTGGCATACCGACGACTTTAATCATATTCGGTAAATTTGCAGTTGACAGTAATTGTTCAATAGCTAACCCTTCGATCCAAGTATTTTTTGATGCTATATATGACGCTTTGTCAGATAGCACTTGTATAGAATTGTCCATATATCAATCCATTTAATAAATATTATTGTTTTTGTTGTACCCTGAAGACGTATAAAGACTATTGTTTTGAAAAAATCACATGTAAGAAAGTGATGTTGAAAATTAAAGCTTACTTAACATCTAACTCTATTTAATAGTGATTAGAACACAATAAATTGATTGTTTGTCTAAAACAGTAGCTACTTTATTTAATATAAAGTTGTCTTTAAACATTGGGTATAATTTTAATTGGCAGGCTAGAATCGGCAGAATAAATTGAAGCAAAAATTTATGAAGAGTAATTACTTAATTATTTTGCGATAAGCCTGCAAAGGTTAGTTAAATAAATCATAATAATTCTCCTTTGCAGTTAATAATGGCGCATATCATAGTTATCTTCTTATAAGAAGTAAATAGCAGAATAAAAAATTTTAGTATTTTTTTGAAATAAAAATGAGTAAATAGCTTCTTCGGTAGGTGTTAATGCATAAAATCTATTTAAAATTATTTTATTCTTTTTAACGGGGTTGTTTAACAATCTATTTTTGATTTTTGGAAATAACTAAGATGTAGAATCCCTCTAGTTGTTTAAACTTCATGCTCAAGTAAGAGGTTTTTTAGGTAAATTTGTTAAAAATGAACAAGGTGTAAGTGCACTCGAATATGCGATTGTAATGGCTGGTGTTTCAGCCACGGTGTTATTCATTTTTAGTAGTAGTGATCAGGGACCTATTATGTCGTTGCTCAAAACAACATTTAATCTATTAAAAGCTAAATCATTATCTATACTGCAATAGAAAATGGATTAAAGATGTTTGTTTTTTAATCAATAAGAGTTACGCCATAAAGCTATGGCATTAGGCGTTTGATTAAAGTGTAGTAAAACAGATGATTGTTTATAGTGGTAGCAAATCATAATATGGTATTTCACCAGCATTGGTAAAAATGATGCGTTGGTCCAATTCCTTTCCCTATATTTAAATCATCGGCATGGCTAATTGCGCCTTGTAGATAATTTTTTGCTTGGACGATTGCTTCTTCTAAATTATTTTTAGGTAATAATGCTGCAATAGCTGCTGATAATGTGCACCCCGTTCCATGAGTGTTTTTAGTTTGGATACGTGGAAAGGTCATTCTTATTATATTATTGTGTGTGATCAAATAATCAGGGCTTTCTTTGCTTGGTAAGTGTCCACCTTTCATTAATACTGCTTTGCAACCTAGTTTGAGTAATTTTTGCCCTTGGTTTTGCATTTCATCTTCGTTTTTTGCTTCATCACAATCAAGTAATGCAGCAGCTTCTGGTAGATTGGGAGTGATAATGGTGGCTAGGGGTAATAAAAGCTCACGAATGGCCGTTACAGCATCGGATTTTAAAAGAGGGTGTCCACCTTTGGCAACCATTACGGTATCTAATACGATAGCTGGAATTGGGTTTGTTTTAAGAAGATGGTGAACGGTTGTGACTATCTCTTTATTCATCAGCATTCCTATTTTTACGCTATCAATTTTGATATCTTGATAAAGCGTGTTAAATTGGGCTTCAATAAATTCGGGCGATATTGCAAGTACCGCATCAACCCCTTGTGTGCTTTGTGCCGTTAGCGCGGTGATAACTGACATGCCATAAGCACCAAGTGCCGAAAAGGTTTTTAAATCGGCTTGAATACCTGCACCACCGCTAGGGTCTGATCCAGCAATGGTGAGTGCAATTGTTGTCATGATAATCTTTCCTATTTAGCTTGTTTGATTTTGTTAATAAGTGATAATGTTGCTTGTTGAATATCTTTTTTACCACAAATTGCCGAAACGACGGCAACTCCTTCAATACCTGTGTGAATGACGTCAGTGATATTGCTTTCATCAATACCTCCAATAGCAACAGCTGGGCACTGTTTTAATTTTACTAATTCGGTTAATTGCTTAGTACCAAGCGCTTTGGCGGCATCTTTTTTGGTTGCAGTTGGATAGATTGGACCAATTCCTAAATAATCGACTTTTTGCCAAGGCACAGCATTAAGTTGCTGGTGGTTTGAGATTGAAAATCCTAACCATTTTTTATTGCCAATAAGTTGTCGTGTAACATCGACAGGAAGATCACTTTGCCCTATGTGTACACCATCAGCATCAACAGCAAGTGCGATATCAACATGATCGTTTATAAATAGTGGTATAGGCGTGCCTTTTAGTGTTTCTTTTAATGCTAATGCGGCGTAATACCAATCTTTACCTGAAAATGTTTGTTCTGATCTTAATTGAATTGCCGTTACACCATTAGCAATGGCAATTTTGGTGGTGTTTACCATGCCATTAATTCCTTCGCATAATAAGGGATCAAGAACTAAATAAAGAGTAAGATCGAGTTGTTTTTTCATTTGTTTCCTTATTCGTGCGTTGAGTTAAATGTAGAGAGCTGATCTAATATTGAAACAGCAAAGGTGCCTAGTCCTTGCTGTTTATTGGCAAGCTCGCCTGCCTTTTTCATCATTAAACATGCTGATGCAGTGGCTTGTAATGGATCGGGTGAGTTTGCAATAAAAGCCGCTACCATGGCAGATAATGAACATCCCGTTCCTGTCACTTTTGTTAACGCTACATCACCACCTGTTATGCTATAGGTGGTGTTGCCATCGGTGATGTAATCGACATCACCAGTCATAGCAACAATAGTTTGGTATTGTTGTGCAAGTGCTTTGGCAGTATTTAAAGCCGATTGGGTTGAGTCTTGACTATCTGGTCCTTTGGATGAGGCGTTTTGTCCATTTAACGCGAGTATTTCTGAAGCATTACCGCGTATTACTGTTGGATTAAATGATAACAATTGATGAGCAATATCGGTTCGATAACTAAGCGATGGTCCAACTGCGACAGGGTCAAGTACCCATGGGGTTTGTGTTTGTTGGGCTTTTTTGGCTGCAAGTAGCATGCTGTTAGCTGTACTGTTGTGGATGGTGCCAATATTAATTAGTAAGCTATCGGCAATGATCACAAATGATTCAACTTCTTGTTCGGCAATAATCATCGCTGGCGATGCACCAATAGCAAGGAGTACATTAGCCGTAAAGTTTTGGACTACGTCGTTGGTGATACAATGTACTAGTGGGCACTGTTGTTTTATATGGTTGATAAATGTAATTGCTTGCGCAGTTTGGAATGGTTGGGCTATTGGCATATTCTTTCCTTCCTTTTTTATTTATTAATCGGTAAATGCAGGGAAGAATGTGCCAAACTTAAGCTAGGGTTTTTATGGCTGAGACTTCCCTACGCTGGTATTATCCAGATCAGGTACAACGGGTAAGATCTCAGTTTTTTGTTAGAACAAAAAACACCCCGAGTCAAAATTTATTGGTTATTATGAACTGACTATTTATTATTAACAAGCTATTGTAATAATTTTTCTATATCAGTAATTGTTTTTCTATCGGGTAAGAAGATGATCAGGTGATCGTTGTTTTCAATAGTTAGATCCGTATTGACAATAATGATATCTTCACCACGAACTACTGCGCCAATAGTTGCCCCTGAGGGGAGTTTTAGGCTATTAATATTTTTGCCGACAAGTTTTGAGGTGTCATTATCACCATTAGCAACGACTTCGATAATTTCAGATTCGCCCTGCCTTAACGAGACAACTTTAACTACGCCAGTTTGCCTTACATGACTTAATAGTTCTGAAATGGTGGCATGTTGTGGGGAAATGGCAATATCAATCACACTGTCATTAATCAGTTCAAGATAGGCTTGGCGTTGAATTAATACAATGACTTTTTTAGTGCCCATTCTTTTGGCAAGCATGGATGACATAATATTGGATTCATCATCGCTAGTTACCGCAATAAATAGATCGGTAAGCTCTATTTGCTCTTGTGATAGTAATTCTTGGTCAGATGATTCTCCATGCAATATCGTGGTGTTAATAAGTTGCTCGGCAATTAATTCTGCACGCTCTGCATTTCGTTCAATTAGTTTGACTTGATAGTCATTTTCTAAACGTTTTGCTAAAGCAACAGCGATACCTCCGCCACCGCTGATAATAATTCGTTTATAGGGCTTTTCTAATCGTTGTAATTCGCTAGTAACGGCTTTAATATTGACTGGCGGTGTGATGAAGTAGACCATATCACCCGCTTCTATTAAGGTTGAGGCGAGTGGGCGAATAAACCGATTTTTACGATAAATGGCAACGACACGAGCTTCAACATGTGGTAAATGTTCTTTGAGTTCGGATAGTTCGTTACCCACTAAAGCACCACCATAATAGGCAGTTACAGCTACTAAGCAGACACGATTATCACAAAAAGAGGCAAATTGCAGTGAACCAGGGTATTGTACTAACTGGCTAATATGGTTGGTGATAAGATTTTCTGGAGCAATAATATGATCAATGTTAATGCAATCTTTGTTGAAGCAGGGGTAATCTTCGTTATTGTATTCGGGCTCTCTGATACGCGCGACTTTTTGGGGAATGTGAAACATCACATGTCCAATTTGGCAAGCTATCATGTTGATTTCGTCAGAGTTAGTAACCGCAACAAGCATGTCTGCTGATTCGGCACCGGCATCTTTTAAGACTTGCGGATAAGATGGTTTGCCACAAATTATTTGTAAATCAAAGCGTTCTTGCAAAGATTGCAATTTGTCGTGATCTTCATCAACCACTGTAACATCGTTTTGCTTTTCGGTAACGAGATATTCAGCAAGCGCACTACCTGTCTGTTCTGCACCAAGAATAATAATCTTCATAACTAACCTGTATCGTTAAATGGCTTTAATGGTTGCTTGGTTATCTAGTTTATTAAAGCCATTACATACTATTTTATTTTTGTAACAATAGAGTATTGTTTTAGTAATTAAACAAACCCAATTGCGTCATAGACCTTTTTCAATGTTGGTTCGGCTTTTGAGCGTGCTTTTTCGGCACCTTCTTGCATGATTGAAAATAAGTAACTTTCATCATCACGATACTCATGATATTTAGCTTGCAAGTTGGTTAACATGTCAATAACTTGAGTTGCCACTTCGGTTTTTAAGTGACCATACATTTTGCCTTCAAATTCTTTTTCAAGCTCAGCAATAGGCTTTCCTGTGATACCCGTTAAAATATCAAGTAGGTTTGATACACCAGCTTTATTTTTTATGTCGTAACGAACGACTGGTGGTTCATCAGAATCAGTCATCGCTCGTTTTATTTTCTTTTCAATATCTTTTGGGTTTTCGAGTAACCCTATTAGGTTATTGCGATTTTCGTCTGATTTTGACATTTTCTTGGTTGGTTCTTGTAATGACATAACGCGTGCACCAACTTTAGCAATAAACGGTTCAGGAACGGTGAAAACATCCCCATAAAGTGCATTAAAGCGCATAGCAATATCACGCGATAATTCAAGATGTTGCTTTTGATCATCGCCCACAGGTACTAAGTTTGCTTGATAAAGCAAAATGTCTGCTGCCATAAGTACTGGATAGTCAAATAGACCTGCGTTAATGTTTTCGGCATGGCGTGATGATTTATCTTTAAATTGTGTCATACGGCTGAGTTCACCAAAATAGGTGTAACAATTTAATGCCCAACCAAGTTCTGCATGTGCAGGGACGTGTGATTGTACAAAAATAGTGCTCTGTTTGGGGTCAATTCCACAAGCTAAATAAAGGGCAAGTGTATCTAATGTGGCTTTGCGTAATTTGTTGGGATCTTGACGTACTGTGATCGCATGTTGATTGACAATACAATAAACGCAATCATATTCACCTTGCAAAGCCACCCAATTTTTTAATGCACCTAAGTAGTTGCCAAGTGTTAGTTCTCCTGATGGCTGAGCGCCACTAAATACAATCGGTTTACTCATAATTTATTCCTAATCTATGCTAATTATTTTTTTGCATCAGCTTTGGGCTGAGGTAATAATGTTAGTATGTCTTTAAAATCATCCAATAAAAAATCAGGATTGCTCGTAGCGATCGAGATGCCATAATTATAGCCATAGCTTAATGCTACCGTCGGGCAGTTGGCATTTTGCGCTGCTGTGATATCGTTTTTAGAATCACCCACAAACAAGAGCTGATCACTAAACAATCCAAATGTTGCCATAACTTGATATAAGGGCGCTGGGTGTGGTTTTAATTTAATCACATCTCCACCACCAAGCACTAATGAAAAGTACTCTTTTATACCTAAAGAAGTCAGTAAAGCTGGTAAAAATTGTGCAGGTTTATTAGTTACTAATGCGAGTGGATAATTATTATCATAGAGTGCTTTTAAGGTCTCTTTAACGTTGGAAAATAATTTAGTTTCTGCATCAATGACTTTATCATAGTGCTGATTAAATAGATCTTTAGCTTTGGCAAAGAGTTCTGTTGATGGATCGACTTCAATTGCTTTAAATACTCTTTCTAGCATGATATCAATACCATTACCTACGAAGTTTTTGATTTGTTCATTGCTAATTGTTGGTAGGTTTAAATCTGCTAGCATTTTTTGTGAGGCCAGTGCAAGCCCTGGGACACTATCGACAAGTGTACCATCTAAATCAAAAGCTACGGCCTGAATGTCATTTAATTTAGTCATGTTGAACTCCTGCTAATTCTTTACGCATGGCATCAATAACGGTTTTATAATCAGGTTGGTTAAATATAGCTGAACCAGCAACAAACATGTCCGCACCAGCTTTAGCTATTTCAGCAATATTTTCTACTTTTACGCCGCCATCAATTTCTAATCGAATATCGCGTCCAGATTCAATAATACGTTTTTTTACTTGTCGTAGTTTTTTTAAGGTTGATGGAATAAATGATTGTCCACCAAAGCCAGGGTTAACGCCCATTAATAAAATAATATCAATTTTATCTATGACATAATCTAAATAGTTTAACGGGGTTGCGGGATTAAATACAATACCAGCTGTACAACCGTGATCTTTTATTAATTGCAATGAACGATCTAAATGAACAGTGGCTTCAGGGTGGATTGATATATTGCTTGCCCCAGCATTAGCAAAACTAGTTATTAGATCTTCAACTGGTGATACCATTAAATGTACATCAATAGGTGCGCTAATGCCATAGTCGCGTAAAGCTTTACAAAACATTGAACCCATAGTTAGGTTGGGAACAAAGTGATTGTCCATTACGTCAAAATGGATAACATCGGCTCCTGCATCAAGCACTTTTTGAGTATCTTCGCCAAGACGCGCAAAATCGGCTGATAATATTGATGGCGCAATAATGTATTTTTTCATAACCTACCTCTAATAACTTTACTTTAACCAAACCTGCTTATGACTTTTTATATAACGCTAAAATCTCGTCAATTTTTTTACGGCCTTCACCAGCACAGCTAATTGAGCGCCTCATTTCTGCCCGATAAAGCTCACTTGCTTTACTGTAAAGGGTCATTGTGTAATCAGTATAATGATTAGACACTAGTACAGGTATATTTTTTTTATATGCTATGGTTTCAGCTAATTTTGATAGTTTTTTGTGTTCTTCAAATCCAAATATATTTGAATAGTAGGCTGTAAAGCCAGCTGATTCATTCGGTGATATATAGGGCGGATCACAATAAATTACTGAATTTTTTTTTGCTTGTTTCATTACTTTATGATAAGGCGCACAAATAAACTGAGCTTTTTGCGCTTTTTCTGCAAAAAAATAGAGTTCTTTTTCAGGGAAATAAATTGTCTTATAACGCCCAAATGGGACATTAAATAGCCCGCTGTTGTTATAACGACATAAACCGTTATAGCAATGACGATTTAAGTAGACAAATAAAAGTGATCTAAAATATTGGTCTTTACTACCATTAAATAAATCGCGCAGTTGATAAAACGCATCAGGATTATTATTTTGAGTGGAAAATAACAATCGAAGGTCACTAATAAATTGATCAGGGCTTGATTGTAACAATTTAAATAATGAAATTAAATCGTTGTTGATATCCGCTAAAATATAACTTTTGTAGTTAGTATTTAAAAATACAGAACCAGCCCCGACAAAAGGTTCAATTAGTTGTTCGCCTTCTGGTAGATACCGTTTAATTGTGTCCACGAGCTCATATTTCCCTCCAGCCCATTTTAAAAAGGCTCGTTGCTTCTTCAACGGATACTCCTAATTTGTCGTTGATCGGATAAATAAACGATATTTCTTGTTATTTCGTTACTTTTTCTTTGTTAATTGTTGCACCAGATTTAACCCATGGTTTGTCTTTTTGCAGTGCAGTTGGTAAAGACTTAATCGCTTTGTTCGCTTCATCTATTGATGAATAATTACCTTTTATTAAAACAAACCACGAACCAGATTGATGTTTAGACTCATAAATATGGTAATCGGTTATATTATTTTGTTTGATAAATTTTTTTAATCCTTCCAATGATTTAGATGCACTAAGCTGAATGACATAGTGATCATTTTTTATCTTAATGTTTTTTTCTAAACCAACATTTTCATTTTTGCTATTAACCGAGTTATGGTTATTTTTTTTCGTATTGGTCTTACTAGCGACAGCATTATCATTAGATGTTGTAACAGTCTGATGGTTTGCTTTATAACCCTTATTTTGATTATTAGTTAATGAACTTAAGTTACTATTTGTATTACCAAAAGATTCAAGTTGCGTATTAGATTGATTCAAAGTATTGTCTGATGATGTTTCTATTATTGAATTAGTACCTCTAATTTGATTTCCATTGACCTCACTAGTGTTTTGTTCATCAGTGATTGTATCATTGGTTTCTTGTGTTGACGTTACTCCATTAACCTCTGGCGGTGCTAATGATATTTCTGGTTTTTTGGGAAAAGAATAAAAGATAATCAAACAAAATAATAAAAAAATAATAATTGTTAAACCGAAAATAATTAACTTTTTCCTTGGAAAATCTTGAAGAAAACCGAGCAATTTTAATGAGGGCGTAGAGTCCTTATTAGGTTGTTCTGATATATAACGGTCATCTTTATCTACACGCATACTTACTCCTTAACCTATCAAAAGATTTATTGCTTCATGATTAGTTATTATTTCTAAAATAAGCTATTTAAATTTGTTCTATTTTATCGATAATATAACTTGCAACACCTTTGGCACTTTGTTCATCGGTTTTAATGGTAATATCAGCAATTTCTTCATAAAGAGGTTCGCGTTCATTTGCAAGATCTTCGTAAAGCTCACGCGGTGTGTTACTGCCTTGTAACAATGGACGACGTTTATCTTTTTGTGTTCTTGCCATTTGCTTTTCAATGGTTGTTTGGAGATAAACAACGATTCCTCGAGCAGATAATCGATTACGTGTTTCTTTAGATAAGACCGAACCACCACCTGTTGCAAGAACGACACCTTGTTTTTCAGTCAATTCGTTAATAACTTTTTCTTCTCTGGCACGGAACCCTTCTTCCCCTTCTAGGTCAAAAATCCATGCGATATCTGCACCAGTACGTTTTTCAATCTCTTGATCAGAGTCAAAAAAATCCATGCCTAACTGTTGTGCAATTTGTCGGCCTATTGTACTTTTTCCCGCCCCCATTGGGCCAATTAGAAAGATATTTCGCTTTTCTGCCATTGTAGTTTCATCATCTATTAATTTGGGTTAAAAATATACAACACACTAATAACTCATTATAATTTATAAAATTATTTTAGTTATTACTGTGTAACTTTTCTTGGATCTCCGTCTAACGACAAAAATTTAGGTTGGTAATTATCTCAATAGATAGTACCTTTTGGCAATAGGTATTTACCAATAGTTTTAGCTAATACCAGCTTGATGCAAATCATGGATGTTTAAAACGCCCACTAATTCATCTTTGCTATTAACAATCGGTGCGGCGGTAATGTTATGATCATTAAATGATTTTAATGCTTCAACCGCTTTCCAATTTTCAGGAATACGATGTCCAGGACAGGTCATAACGTCCATAATATTATCTTGTAGTGTTCCCTTTTTTAATAATAATCGGCGCAAATCGCCATCAGTAAATACACCTGCTATTTTATTATTATCTTGACAGATTGCAACTAAGCCTACACCTGTACGGCTTAATTCTAACATTGTATCAAGAACTGTTGCTGTTTGTGGCACTTTAGGTATTCGATCCCCGGTTCGCATTATATCCCGTACATGGTTGAGTAATTTAGCTCCTAAGCTACCAGCAGGATGGGATCGTGCAAAGTCTTCTTCCTTAAACCCTCGTGCGCGCATTACAGCAATTGCTAGCGCATCGCCCATTAATAATGTGTTGGTTGAACTTGATGTCGGTGCAAGTCCCATTGGGCAGGCTTCTTTTTCAATTGAAATATCAAGAATGGCTTGGGCTGATTTAGCCAGCGGTGAATCTAATCCTCCAGTAATAGCAATAACGGGTACATTCATTTCAGCAAGAATAGGTAAAATATAATTAAATTCTTTAGCTCGACCAGAATAAGAAATTAAAATGACTACGTCGTTTTGGGTGACCATTCCTAAATCACCATGTAAGGCTTCCGATGGGTGCATAAAAAAAGCTGGGCTACCTGTACTTGCTAACGAAGCGGCAATTTTTTTTCCTATGTGTCCAGATTTTCCAATACCTGAAACAACAACTTTACCTTTGGTACTTAAAATTAGTTGACAAGCATTAATAAAATCTTTGCCAAGCCGATTAGGCAATTTTTTTGCTTCTTGTAACTCTAATTCTAGAAGCTCTCGACCATATTGTAATATTTTATCCATTTTAATTAACCTATCGAATAAAAATAAATAAACGGCAAATATAATCGGTGAATAGGGGGGGGATAACGATTATAAAAGCTAAATTGGTATTAGTTTAACAATTAACGGTTGAATATTCAAAAAAGTATCATATCAATATCTACTTGTTAACTTTTAATAATCTAAAAACCTAAAGCAACTTTGATCCCTAGTGTAATTAAAATAATACCCAGTAATTTATCAATTATAAATTGAATTTTAAAGTAACGTCGCTGTACGCTTTGCCTTTGAAAAATAAATACGACAAAAGGCCACCAAAAAACACCTTCAATCCAAATAATAAATGCAACGATGAGCTTATCAAGTGTTGATGATTCTGCATTAAGGACTTGAGTAAAGATAGCTAAAAAAAATAACGTTGCTTTAGGATTAAGTAAATTACATAAAAAACCTTGCATAAAGGCTGATTTTTCTGAAATTGGCTGCATAAATTGTGGCTTACCAATATAGGTGGTATTTAATTTTTGAGCGAGCAGAGCCTTTACACCAAGCCATATTAAGTAAGTGGCACCCGCATAGCGTAAGGCGTTATAAAGAAGTGGAGTGGTGGTGATAAGTACTGCAATGCCCGCAATACAATAGCTCATATGAACTAAGATAGCGATGATGACGCCTAAGCAAGTTAGCAATGCCATCTTGCGGTTATAGCTTAAGCTATTTTTTAGCACCAAAAAGAAATCAGGTCCAGGTGAGATCATACCTAAAAAGCTAATTATAGAGACAAAAATTAATGTATCAAACGTCATTTTTCGTGCCTATTTAAATACTTGTGCTGAATTATTGAGCGTTGCAATATTAGATTTATTTTGTTCAATAAACTGTTTTTTATCAAAATTAGGTTCAGTTAAATAGTCTGTCAAAAATTTGGCATTACTTTCAACTTTTGCACCATTTAGAATTAAACGAGGCAAATCAATTTGATAAATAGTTTGATCAGTTGTTTTTTGTAGATCTTGAGTGTTAGCATTCGTTAATAAGTAAAGTTTGCGCTCTTTTTGTGACAGGCGATTGATCATTGGTGTGCCTGATCCCATCATCAAATGATCAGGAAAAATATAAAATACGGTGTTTTCCAATAATCCCTCATCTTTTAAATGATTGATAAAAATTCCTAAATTATGATCTAAAGATGCGGCAACGAACGACATGTTATCAGATTTAGGCGAAATGATGGGTTTCATTCTTTCATCATCAAAACCATTTGGTGCATGGGTTGAAATCGTTGACACAAATAAGGCAAACGGTTGATTGTTTTGACGCATTTGCGTAATTTGTTTTTTCGCTATATCAAAAATATCTTTATCATATAACCCAAATGGTGCTGATGGATATTGTCCAACGTAGTTTTTTTCAGAAATAACTTGTATACCTAACATATCCACTGTATGCCCAATACCTGCAAACTCAGGTCCGGCTATTACATAACGGGTTTGGTAGCCAGCTTTTTTAAGTACATCTCCCAAGCTAACGAGATTTGTTTCGTTTGCACGCATTAGTGGTGATGTCGTGTAGCCACCAATTAGAAAGGGCATACCGGTCATATAAGTGTACATTGATGCGGTAGTCCAAGAGCTTCCTGGACTCATGGGCATATTAGCAAAAAAGGTATAATTTTGGCGAAGTTTTTGTAAATTAGGGGTAATATCTTCAAAATCGAAAAATCCTTGCTCAAATGATTCTAAAGATAAAACAATAATATTTTTACCTTGATGGCTAACAAGCTGGTCTTTATTGGTATAGTGAGTCATATTAAGTGATTGTAACGCCTGCTCAAATGGCTCACGAGGTGCGCTTGTAACCTGATAGATTTCGTATAAACGACTGAATGGACCATTATGGTAACTGATGGATATTATTGCCACAAAGGCTAGCAACAGACGAAACACTAAATGACATTTACGTTTGCATAAATCTGCGAGTTTTGATAGCAAAAAAATAAGGGCAAAAAAGACAACGATAACTAAGGCTGCTTGCAATTTAAAAATAAATAGCCCTTCGATTATGTCATTAATGTTTAAATTTACATAAAACTGATAATCAATAAAGCCACCACTAAAATAGATAGAAGTTAGCTCCATTACAATAAAAATTGTTAGTAAAGTTATGTTTAGCATTTGCCATTTTTTCTGTTTAAAGAGCGAGGCAAAAGCAATTGTAATAATAAAAAGTGGCAAAACAATTAATGTCGATAATGGCATAAGATTTGTTACTCAATATATTCAAAAATCAATTTTGCCTAAGTATATACTTAATGAATAAAAAAATAAAAATATCGGTTGATATTGTTTGATTTGTAGTTTTGAAATTCGAAATTGAGTATGTATTGCATGAATAAGAATTATTGTGTCATAGCACCTTAAATGATAATTGTTATTATTTGAGGTTGATAATTAATTCTATTCGCAATAAGATATTGATGAATTTATTGCGATAATATCCGAGGTTGCTATGCCATGGTTTATACGGAAAATAGTTGTTATTTTATTTGTATATCTGTTTTCACACTCTTTTTGTTATGCCGATATTGTGTTACCTACCCCTCAAACTAAAGATGGAGTGAGTTTATTCGAAAGCTTAAAAAAACGATCTTCAACTCCTGGTGGTGGTTTTCCTACTGGTAAAATTTCTGATGACGAACTTTCGACAGTACTTTGGGCTGCAAGTGGTTTAAATCGTGGTAAAACAGGGTGGACGGTGCCGATGGTTAAGGGTAAACCACCTTACGTACGAATTTATGTAGCTAGTGAAAAGGGTACTTTTTTATATGAGTGGGAAGGTCATTATTTAAAAGAAGTTAATAATAAAGATATTCGTGCTGATATTGGTTTGCAAAGTTTTACAAAGCGGGCCGCCTATTCATTGATTTTTGTGTCGGATGCTAGTGCATTAACCGATATAAATCCAGAACAAATCGCTAACTTTAGTTACACAGCCGTTGGTGCAATGAGCCAAAATGCTTATTTAGTTGCGTCGGCACTAAAATTAAGCGCTCGTTATATTCACTCCATTAAAGCAGAAGCCATTAGCCAAGAGCTACAATTACCTGAAGGCAGTAAACCACTCGGTATGCTTTTAATAGGAAAATAAAAGGTAAAGTCAGTATATGAAACGATTTTTAACACTCGCTTTGCTCCTTATTGGAATTTTAATGGCTTTGGCTCCATCATCTTATGCTGCCGAAAAAAAATACGAAAGTTGGAATGCCATTGTTGACGAAATGGATACCATCTTAAATGACGCTTATGATATCTATTTTATGAAAGATGCTGAGCGTGCTAAAGCTCGAGTTAATAATGCCTATTTTGGCTTTTATGAAAAGCATGGGGTTGAGCGTGCGGTTATGTCTTATATTTCGGGTAAACGGGGAACCGATACCGAATATCAATTTGCCAAAATTAAGCGTTTAATGACCGATGGGGCATCGAACAAAGTAGTTAGAAATGAAATTAATATTATTTTAAAAATGTTACATGAAGATGCTAACGAATTAGATGGTAAGCAAGAGAGCGGTTGGAGCATTCTGTTAGCTTCGTTTATTATCATTTTTAGGGAAGGGCTAGAAGCGATTTTAGTGATTGCGGCAATTTCAGCTTATTTGGTTCGTTCTGGTCATCTTGCCATGGTAAAAGTAGTTTATATGAGCTCACTTGTAGCTATTTTTGCCAGTATTTTAGCGGCAATTGCTCTTCATACTGTGTTTGATATTGGTGGTGCAAATCAAGAAATCATTGAAGGAATTGCTATGCTATTGGCAACAGTCGTACTATTTTTTATTAGTAATTGGATGTTTTCAAAGGCAGAAGCTGAGGCTTGGAAAAGCTATGTTGAAGAAAAAGTACAAACTGCAGTGTCATCTGGTAGCCGCTTTGCCTTAGGTTTTGCTGCCTTTTTAGCTGTTTTTCGTGAAGGAGCTGAAACGATCCTGTTTTACCAAGCAATGCTAGTTGAAGCTAAAGAACACATGGATATGGTTTGGTATGGACTAGCTATTGGAACGATA
Organism: Gilliamella intestini; assembly: GCF_900094935.1. Lineage (GTDB taxonomy): Bacteria > Pseudomonadota > Gammaproteobacteria > Enterobacterales > Orbaceae > Gilliamella > Gilliamella intestini. The sequence continues at coordinate 19,916 of NZ_FMBA01000020.1, read as the reverse complement.
ATTCTTGCGATTATTTTTGCCGTTATTCGTTTTGGTACCATGAAATTACCAATTCGTCCATTCTTTATTGGCACTAGTATTTTGATGTATATCATGGCAATAGCTTTTGCCGGTGGTGGAGTAAAAGAATTACAAGAGGCAGATATGATCCCAGTTACCTCTGTTGATTTTATACATTCTGTTGAAGTTTTAGGTATTTACCCAACAGTCGAGACATTAGTTCCACAAATAATTATGGTATTTATTGTGATAGTTTCTGTCATGTATTACAAAACTAAACAGAGTTGTAAAAAACAATAATTATTAAGATTACCTAATTGGTTAAAATTGCTTAAATGCGGATTTAAAAACTGAGTTGTGTTAATACCCAAAAAAAGAACAATAAATTTTCAAAAACTAAGAGAAGGAGTTTTCAATGAAAAAACTAGTTTTATCAGCAGGTATTGCTTCAATACTTGCCTTATCTTCATTCGTTCACGCAGCAGCACCGGCACCAGGCGAACAAAAAGGATTTGAAGAATTTCCAATTGGCGATGAAGTAACCGTGGGGCCATTACACATTGGTGCTGTTTATTTCCAACCAGTTGATATGGAACCCGCTGGTATGGGGGGGTTACCAGCCTCAAAATCAGACATGCACATTGAAGCTGATATTTCAGCTGCAGAAGGTAATAACTTAGGTTATGGTGTAGGTGATTTTGTTCCTTACTTAACTGTAAAATATAAAATTCAAAAACAGGGCAGTGATAAAGTAATTGAAGGTAACTTTATGCCAATGAATGCATCAGATGGTCCTCACTATGGTAATAATATAAAACTAGATGGTGCTGGTAAATATAAAGTAACATTTATGATTGAAAACCCAGAGAAGCAAGGTTATTTACTACATGTTGATAAAGAAACCGGTGTGGAAGGGCGTTTTTGGACCAAACCTATCGAAGTTTCTTGGGACTTTGATTACATTCCACGCGCATGGTAATGATTTTAAAATAACTAATTATATTAAATAATTAATAATCAGTTATTGGTGAGCATTATGTTCACCAATAATATTTGCAATAGCTAGGCAATGAATATGCTTCAATACCTTATCAATATTACCGATAATACTTTCGTTCCAGCAATGATGATGGCATTATTGAGCGCTGCAATTATAAGATCCACGCCTCATCATATTAAAAAAATTATTTGGTTTGGTTTTGTATTGGGCTTTATTGCTGCATTGATTTATGCCATTTTAAAACGCAACACAGGGTTTGCTGTTCGTGAATATTATGATCTTGGGGTTATCATACCTTGGGTTATTATTGCTATACTGTTGATTATTGCTATTTGCTTGCAAAAATCCACCCATAACCGAACTGGTAAATTCTTTTTTACATTATTATTTGTGCTCAGTATTGGTTTGATTAACGCACAGTTTTTACCTAATTTAATGCTCTATCCATTCGAATTTTCTGTCGGGATGGACTCTATTTTTAATAATGATTACTTGTTTAAATGGGTTGGTTATGGATTTGCTTTACTTATAATCTTGTTAACAGGGCTATTTACTTTCCGTATATGTGGACGATTATCGACAAAATTTATTTTTGCTATTACTTCACTGTCAATTACTATTTTCACTATTCAAAATAGTATTAATATTCTACAAATTTTAATTGTTAGGCGTTTTATTTCATCCCAACCATGGATGATGGAATTGGTTATTTTTATTCTTGGTCATGTTAATTTCTTTATCTTTACTTTCATGGCAATTACGCTTTGTTTAGCCATTGTTTTATATATTAAATCAAAAACAACTTCGTTAGTGGGTAATAATTCTGCTCAAATTCGCAAACTTAAAGCGCAATTACGTAGCGATAGAAGATCTGCCCTAATGATTATGGCAGGTACAGCAATCACCGCATATACTGTGACGCGTGCGCGTTACATTTTTGAAAAAGGCGTAGAACTTACACCGGCAGAGCCTATATCGCCTAATGCTGATGGCTTAATTGTTATCCCTCTTGATAAAGTGAACGACGGTAATTTGCATCGTTATGGTTATCAAGCAATAGATGGAACTTTAGTTCGCTTTATTGTTATCAAAAAAAGTGAAAATGCCTATGGTGTTGGGTTTGATGCTTGCGATATTTGTGGTGCAAGTGGTTACTATCAACGTGGCGATCAAGTGGTTTGTATTTTGTGTGATGTAGTAATGAATATTGCAACGATTGGATTTTCAGGAGGATGTAACCCAGTTCCACTTAAATACGAAATTATTGACGGCAATATGGTGATTCGCCGAGCTAACCTTGAAGCAGAGAAAAGTCGTTTTAAATAAAAGCGTATTAAAAGGAATATTGTATGTTTTGTAGAATGTTATTAAGTGTTTTAATTCGCCAAAAAAAGAAACTTTTTCTTATTGCCTTAACGGTTGCATTGGGTGTTTCGCTTGCTACTGCTATGCTAAACGTAATGTTTGATGTGGGGGATAAAGTTAATCAAGAGCTAAAAGCTTACGGTGCTAATCTAAATATAGTTCCTCGCGGTAGTGCAGTAATTAGCGAAATGTATCAACTGGATAATAACGATAAACAGCAGGCGATACAGTATATTAAGCAAGATGATCTAGTCAAAATCAAGATGATCTTTTGGGCTTATAATATTGTTGATTTTGCCCCTTTCCTAACGACGCAAGCTACCTTTAACGATAAACCGATTACAGTTGTTGGTACTTGGTTCAATAAACACCTTAATATTCCAACTGGAGATCAAGTTAATACCGGTATGTTAGCCATGAAATCATGGTGGACAATTGAAGGAAACACCATGACCGATGATAATTTGCAAGGAGCTATGGTGGGTGAATCTGTAGCCAAACAGTGGGATCTAAAGCTAGGTGATACGATAGATATAATTTCAACGAAAACAAACAAAAAGTTTACATTAACGATTAATAATATTTTTCATAGTGGTGGTGCTGAAGATACGCAGATCTATGTATCATTGCCTATTGCTCAAAATATTGCAGATAAATCAGGACTGGTTGAACGTGTTGAGGTTAGTGCATTAACCACTCCAGAAAACGAATTAGCTCGTAAAGCAGCACAAGATCCAAACAGTTTATCTAGAACAGAATGGGATACATGGTATTGCACTGCTTATATTAGCTCAATTGCATACCAGCTAGAAGAGTTAATGCCTGATGTGCGTGTTAAAGCTATTATGCAAGTTGCTGAGTCAGAAGGATCAATTTTACAAAAAACACAATTACTAATGTTATTATTAACTATCTTATCATTGATTTGTTCGGCGCTTGCTATTTCGAATTTGGTTACTGCTAACGTTATAGAGCGCAGTACCGAAATTGGCCTATTAAAAGCGCTTGGTGCAACTAATACAGCAGTTGCAATGCTAATATTAACTGAAATCTTTATTATTGCCTTACTTGGTGGAGTTTTTGGTTACTTTATTGGTTTTGGTTTTGCGCAAATTATTGGTCATACAGTGTTTGGTTCTTTTGTTGAGCCTAAGATGATAATTATTCCTTTAGCCCTAATTATGGTGATCTTAATTACCTTTTTAGGTAGTTTACCAGCATTGCGTATTATGATGTTTTTGCGTCCAACTGATGTGTTACATGGTCGATAAGGTGAAAGGTAAGTCTCATGATCAATAAAAATAGGCGCTTTATAATTAAAACCGTGTTAAGTTCACTTATCCGACGCCGTTCTCGCATTGCCATTGCCTTGCTTGGCGTTGCTATTGGAGCAACGGTTCTTCTTGGTATGATCACACTTTGTTATGATATACCACGGCAAATGGGACAAGAATTCCGTTCTTATGGCGCTAATCTTCTACTACTACCAGCCAATAATCAATCAACGATAGCAATGACAGAGGTTAATAAAGCGGTTACCTTTTTACCAGAAGATAAATTACTAGGTGTTACCCCATTTCGTTATAATTCAATTCGTAGTAATCAGCAACCTTATACTATTGTGGGGACCGACTTTAAACAAGTGGTAAAAACCAGCCCTTATTGGTCTATTGAAGGTTCAATACCACAAAATTCACATGAAATAATGATTGGTACTGATATTGCTAGCTTTGCTAAATTAACCATTGGTAGCACTATGCCGATTTCCGGTAAATCTAAACAAGATTCTCGCTTTGATGAAGAACTTACCGTTACAGGTATTGTTAAAACAGGACGTTCCGAAGATAACTTTATTTTTGTTGATCTGCACGATTTAGAAAAATTACTTGAAGAAAGCGAGCAAGCCGAAGTTGTTGAAGTAAGCATTGCCGCCACGGAAACAGAATTAAAACAGTACATTGAAAAAATAAAAAACCAAATGACAACAGTAGAACCTCATTTAATAAAATGGGTGACAAAGTCAGAATCATCTGTATTAGGCAAACTGTCCTCGTTACTCTATTTAGTTACTTTTGTTGTACTCGTTCTTACCATGATTTGTGTAGCTACCACTATGATGACAGTGGTAATGGAGCGTCGTAAAGAAATTGGTCTTAAAAAAGCGATAGGAGCTAATAATAAATGTATTGCAAAAGAGTTTTTAGCTGAAGGATTAGTTTTAGGTGTTATTGGTGGCGTTATTGGGGCTATATGCGGGCTTATCTTTGCTCAAATTATTAGTACCAATGTGTTTGGACGTTCAATTATTATTGAGTTTTATCTGATCCCAACTACTATCATTATCTCAGTGATAGTAACGGTAATTGCGTGTTTAATTCCGGTAAAACGTGCTCTTGAAGTAGAGCCTGCGTTAGTATTGCGCGGCGAATAGGATATAAAGTATGAATATGCTCGAAGTAAAAAATGTGTCTAAAATTTATGGTTCGCTTCATGCACTTTCTGAAGTGAATTTAACAGTTGAAGAAGGTAAATGGTTATCGATTATGGGACCATCTGGCAGTGGTAAAACAACTTTGATGAATATCATTGGTTGTATGGATAAACCTTCACTTGGTTCAGTTATTTTAGACAGGCAAGATATTACTCAGCTTTCTTTGTCAGAATTAACTGAAATACGTCGAGATAAGATAGGTCTAATCTTTCAACAATTTCATTTAGTATCGTATTTAACCGCACTAGAAAACGTCATGCTTGCTCAATATTATCATAGTATGGTTGACGAAAAAGAGGCGATGCAAGCACTCGAACGTGTTGGGCTTGCAGCTCGAGCTAAACACTTACCTCGGCAGTTATCTGGTGGCGAACAGCAACGTGTTTGTATTGCTAGAGCATTGATTAACTATCCAAAACTGATTTTGGCTGATGAGCCAACTGGTAATTTAGATGAAAGCAACGAAGCGATGGTCATGAATTTATTACATGAACTGCACAAAGAAGGCAGTACCATTATTGTAGTTACTCACTCACTAGAAGTGTCAAAACATGCACAAACCACCGTAGTACTAGAGCACGGCAAAGTTGCACGTGTAATTGATAATTAATCAACTGAAGGTTGTTATATATGAAAAATCGTCTTATTTCATCAAGTATCTTTATTATTATTGGAGTATTAATTATCTTATTTCCATTATATATATTGCCAGTTTGTCCTCTTCCAGACGTTGTAACCATGCCCGTTGATACATTGAATCACGCCAGTGGCGAGGTAGCACATAATGGGCATATACATAGTGGTACAGGAAAAATCATGAAATGTTTTTGGACAGCAAGAGCTGAAATTGGCATTGGTTGTTTAGTGATAGCCATTGGTGCATTGCTACTAATTAGCCGTACAGCTTTTGTGCGAATGGGATTAGGTATGGCTCTTGCGTGTATTTCTTTATTAGCGGCGGCTATACCAACAATTCTAATTGGTGTTTGCGGTAATGAAATGATGCGATGCAATATGGGGTCTAAACCGGCCTTAATTTTATTATCAGGTTTATTATTTATTGTCGCTGTTATTAACATCTATTACTTAAATAAAAGAACGGAAAATTGATAGCGCTTTGTTAGCAAACAAAGGTCACACTTATCTTTACTAGATATAGATAAAGATAACATTTAAATCCAACAAGCAGGAAAGTCAATATGCACGAAAAACCGATCACCATGGCAAATTTAGCATGGCGAAATATTCAGCGGCGACCGTTTAGAAGTTACTGTTTGATTATCATCATTACGTTTTTTTCAGCGACGTTGTTTGGTGGAAGTATACTGATGAAAAATCTCAGTCTTGGTATTTCTGGCATGGCTAACAGGTTAGGTGCAGATATTCTTATTGTACCTAATGGTTACGAAAAAAATATGGAAGTAGCCCTGTTGCGTGGTGAACCGAGTACTTTTTATTTAAAAGTAGACTTGATTGATAAAATAAAAAGTATCAAAGGTATTGAGGCCATTTCACCTCAACTCTTTATTGCATCATTAAATGCAGGTTGTTGTTCGTCTAAAGTCCAATTAATTGGTTTTGAACAGCATACTGATTTTATAATTAAGCCTTGGTTACAATCACAACTTTCAGAGCCATTGACTGATAATCAAGTCGTTGTTGGTTCTAAAATTAGTTCTGATGTGGGCGATGAAATCTTATTTTTTAATCATCCTTTTAAAATTATTGCTAAAATGGATAGCACAGGGATGGGATTTGATACCTCTGTCTTTATGACTATGTCGGCAGCCCAATCATTAATGAAAAATGCAAAATTAATTGAAGGGGATGTCGACCATTTTGCTGATTATGCCTCGTCGATTTTCATTAAGGTCAATTCAGATTATCAACCTAAAGATATTGTTAATCAAATTATGCCCAGATACGCGATTGACTATAATATTGACTTTATTATGACCAAAGGTATGTTAAGTAATATATCAAAATGGTTAACTAGCTTTTCAACTATTGTATATAGCCTATCGGCTATTTTTTGGGTTTTAGCTATTATTGTGATTTTTGTGATATTTTCTTCAAGCTTAAATGAACGCAAGCGTGAAATTAGCTTATTACGAATATTAGGTGCTTCACGGCGTGATTTAGTCAAAATGTTGCTTCGTGAATCTTTAATTATTAGTGCATTAGGTGGAATTAGTGGCATTGTTATCGCCTCGGTATTACTTTATGCATTTAGCTTATTGATCTGCCAATCTATTGGTTTGCCGTGTGTAAATATCTCACTATTTGATGCATTATTATATGCAATTATTGTTTTTATTCTTACGCTAATTATAGGACCTTTATCAAGTACCTATAGTGCCTTATCAATGACTAAATTTGATACTTATAGCACCCTTAGAGAGGGCGAATAATGTTACTGAATGTTAAAAATCTACGCAAAGATTACATCAGAGGACAGCAAACCTTTTCAGCTGTGAATAATGTTAGTTTTTCAATGACAAAAGATGACTTTATTTGCATTATGGGAAAATCAGGCAGTGGTAAAACCACTTTACTAAATATGATTGCTGGCTTATTAACACCAACACAAGGTAACATTACCATTAATAATACAAATTTGTTTGAGCTTAATGATCAGCAAGTATCAGCCTTTCGCAATCAGCATATTGCTTATATTCCTCAAGGTAGCAGTTTACTGCCTAATTTAACGGCAATTGATAATATTCGCCTGCCTTTTTATTTAACCAAGCGAGCAAATCAAAATTCCCTAAATGAAGCCAAAAGTCTGCTTGAAAAAGCTAAAATAAGCCATTTGCAAGATGCATATCCAGCCCATATGTCAGGTGGTGAAATGCGCCGTATTGCGATATTGCGAGCACTGATTTGTAAACCACAAATCATTATTGCTGATGAGCCAACCAGTGATCTTGATGAAGAAAGCGCAGCTGAAATCATGCAACTACTGTCTGAAATTCATCAACAAGGTACAGCATTATTAATTGTCACTCATGATCATGATGTTGCTTGTTATAGCCAAAAAATCATGAAAATGTCAGCAGGACGATTTATTGACTAATGGGTCTATTTATTAACTAAATTATTATATTAAAAGTGGATTAAAACCCATGTCGATCATAATTTTATTGAGTTTTAATAATGGCAACCCAACTAATGAATTAATATCATCACCTTCAAGTTTATCAAACAGGGTGATGCCCAGTTCATCACATTTAAAACTACCAGCACATTGTAGTGGCTTCTCTTTGCTAATGTAGGCATCAATTTCTGAATCAGTTAAATGCCGAAAAGTCACCTTAAATGGTTCGCAAATAGTGGTTTGTTGTTGTGTTTTGGTATTAATTACTGTCATCCCAGTATAAAAATAGAAAGCTTTACCGCTGCTTTGTCGAAGCTGTTTACGGGCATTATCAATTGTATGCGGTTTGCAAACAATATTACCGTCTAACACACCAACTTGATCAGAGCCAATAATTAAACTATCAGCAAACTGCATAGCTAATGATTGGGCTTTAAGTTTTGCTAGTCGAACCACCAATTGCTGAGCTGATTCGCCGACTAGCGGTGTTTCATCGCATACAGGCGGTACACACTCAAAAGGGATAGCTAATTTTTCGAGCATTTTTTTACGGGATACAGATGTTGATGCTAATATGATTCTCATTTTAATTATCTCTTAAAATCCAAGCTGAAGGATGTGCATTAAAACCGATATGACCATAATAATCAACTGCTTGTGGCGCTGCTAGCAGAGTAATTGAACATGATTTGTCAGTATTGTTTTTCACTTCTTTAATTAATTGCTTTCCGATGCCTTGTCGTTGATAATTTTCATCCACCGCGAGATCTGCCAAATAGGTGATATAAACAAAATCCGTTAAACAACGCGCAATGCCAATCAATTTATCATCATGCCAAGCAGTTACCACCAAATTCGCATTATCTAACATAGCTTGAAAGCGTACGGTATCGGTAAGTGGACGACGTTTGCCTAATGAACAATGACGATAAAGGGTGGTGGCTTGTTCTAGTGTCGGTTTGACATCAGAACGATAAATAATGCAATTCATGTTGATCTCCATCATAAAACGAATAAAAATAATTAAGGATTACATTTAAAATTAGTATCATACTAGCTAGGTAAAACCTATTTTAGCTTCACTGAATATATAATTGAATCTTTAACAAAGCAAGGGGGGAGTTATGTACAAAAAAATTCTAGTTCCTATCGATGTGCTTGAAGACCAATTAACCAAGAAAGTGATTCCACATGTAGAGTGCTTAGCCAAACTGTCTAATGCCCAAGTTATCTTTTTTCATACATTACCAGTCGCTTCAGCCATTGTGAATGTTTACTCATTTGGTTTTGACGAATTTAAGGATAAAGCTACAGTACAAACGGAAAAAGACTTGCATAAACTTATTGACTCGATTGATTTACCGCGTGAAAATGTATCCTTTTCTATTGCATTTGGTAATCCAAGGGATGAGATTCTCCGTTTAGCGGAAGAAATTCAACCCGATTTAATTATTCTAGGCTCACGTCGTCCTAATATCTCAACTCATCTTTTAGGATCTAATGCTTCTGGGGTGGTTCGTGGTGCTAAAACTTCGGTGTTAGTTGTTAGGTAGGATGATTAAGTTTTTTTGAAAAATTAAATAAAATTAGGTGAATATCCAAATGAATTCTTTTTAAATATTTAGAATTACAGGTTTCGGGTGTTATAAACTTCAGTGATCATTTCTATACGATGACAACATCCGAATTAAACCAGTTATACCACAGCCTTTAAAAACAATCTAAGGAGATATGTTTACATACCCAAGAATAGCTTAAGTCATCGCTCGGTTTTAACATACTAGTTGTGAATTATTTAGGACATTGTAAAATCATGCCAAACATTTATGTTTAGCATACTAACATCGTATTAGTGTCCAATACCCTCTAATGGCTATTTTGATATTCGGGTGGATTAGCTGTTTTTCAGCTCCGTCTATTAATGTTTTACAATAAAACAGCAGTGAATTTGTTTATTGCGCTTAAAATCAAGCGATAGCGTTTTATTGGTAATTTCTTGATAGGTTAGTCCTAGGTTTTGCATACCGATACTATCCATTTTAAAACCACGCTTATTATTCGAAAAGATAATTATTCCATTAGTGCGTAACAAGCGTTTTAAATCGGTCATAAATTTTAAGTGATCACGCTGAACATCAAAGGTATCGTTCATGCGTTTCGAGTTTGAAAATGTGGGCGGAAAGATAAACATTAAATTGAATTGTTCATCAGCTTAAGATAAATAGAGCAAAACAATCCGCCTAAATTAATCGATGTTTTTACTCGTTAAATTATTTTTTTTAAATTGCGAATCATTTCTTTAAATAGATATAAGTGACGAGCAGAGTAAATTTAACGTATCAACAAAATATACAATCAATATTATTATGGAAAATAGTCAATCTTTTGTTTATTAATGATTCGAACCGTTAGCTCTGTAATAGCGATGATGAGTGCTGAACGTATCATTTGTTGATAGCGGTTTTGGTAAATGGAAGATTTTAAAGTATCGACAATACCTGATTGTTTTACTTTTTCGTGTTGCGATTCCCAGCTTGGTGGTAATACCATATCATGTAATAAGCTAATAGGACCTAAAATTTCATCATCTAAATAAGTGTATTGTTTGTCGTCTAGCTCTAGTTCGTCCAAAACAGCAATCAGTAGCTCTATATCTTCGTAATCCTCACGAGAAATAATACCCAACACATAAAGCAATTTTAGGCACACTGAGGTATCATTGAGAGGTCCATTTTTTCCCACCAATGTGGGAATAACAAATTTAATGGCGTGAGGCTCTTTTCGGAAGACTTTAAGAATCAATTTGTTGACATTATCATTAATTAATTTAATGGCAACTTTTAGCAAGCTGTGAATATCAGCTTGCTGGTTGAGTTTTTCTAATATTATATCTTCTTGTAATATCGATTCTGGCATTGAGAATTATACAAATTGATGATCTTGCATTGCAGTATAAATTTCTTCAACCTTCATAACAATAGAATTATTAACGTCAATACCAGAAATTTCACAAAAAGCTTGTTTAACGCCTTTTTCAGTAATGAGTTTTTCTAGTTTAACTGCTTGCTCATCATCATTATTACGATAGTTAAGAGCAGCAGCAACTCCAATTAGTAAGTTAGTATTTTTAACTTGATATTCAAAGGTGCCAAGTAATGGCTTTATTAAACGATCGTCTGCGCCTAATTTACGAATTGGTTGACGACCAACACGTGCAGTATCATCCTGTAAATAAGGATTTTCAAAGCGGGATAATATTTTTTCAATATAGGCCATGTGTTTTTGCTCATCAAAATTGTAACGTTTGATAAGTACTAACCCGCTTTCTTCCATGGCTCCGCGTACAATTAAACGAATACGTTCATCTAGAATTGCATCACGTATTGTGCCAATACCATTATAAAATCCTAAATAAGCAGTTATTGCGTGACCAGTATTAAGTGTAAATAACTTACGTTCCACAAAAGCCATTAAATTATCAACGGGTTGCATACCTTTAATGGTTGGTATAATGCCTACAAATTGCGTTTCATCAACAATCCATTCCGAGAAGGTCTCAACAGTCACTTCTAGTATATCGCCTGTTTTTGATGTTGCAGGTGGTACAATACGATCCACCGCAGAATCGACAAAACCAATATGGGTGTTTGTCCATTGCTGAAGTTCTTCTGGTAGCGCTTTAAAGATTTCTTGTTTAAATTGGCTGGTACCTCGTACCATGTTTTCACAAGCAATAATATTAAGTGGCTTACTATTACCTCGATTATGTCTTGCAATAATTCCTTGGGCAATCGTTGGAGCAATACGCGCTAAAATTTGTGGACCAACGGCAGTGGTGAGTAAATCAACGCTGGCAATATAATCGATCACTTCATTAGAGGTGCTATTAATTCCATCAACATTTTTAACTATCTCAGTGGTAGATTGCTCGCCAACAACATTTACCGGATATTCATGACGAGTGGCGATGGCATCAATAATTTCCTGATTGACATCAGCAAATGTAACTTGTATACCAGCATCGGATAGTAATTTGCCGATAAAACCTCGCCCAATGTTACCTGCGCCAAAGTGTAGTGCTTGCATAATAATAATCCTTAACTTTATAATTTAATTTGAAATATTTCACTCTATTTCCCGTATAAGGCGGGAAATAGAAATAGGTTGGTTAACTTAGCTTAGTATTGCTAAAACTTCTTCAATACTATTTGTTGTTGCTAATTTTGCAATAATAGTTTCATCATCTAATGCATTAGTCAGTTTTGCTATGACATCAAGATGTTCATTATTGTGAGCAGCAATACCAATCACAATTTTTGCTTTATCATCTTCTTCATCACCAAATTGAACCCCAGCAGGGTATTGGCAAAATACGATACCAGTTTTAATAACATCGTCTTTTGATTCAATAGTGCCATGTGGAACGGCTATTGATTCTCCTAAATAAGTTGATGTTAATTTTTCACGCTCTAGCATTGCTTCAATGTAAGTTGGTGTGACATAACCATTATCAACCAATTTTTGCCCTGCAAAACGAATGGCTTCTTCTTTATTTTTAGCGGTTAACCCTAAAAAGATATTTTGTTGTGATAATTTAAATAGAGGGGCATTATCAATTGACTGATGGCTCACTGGTGTAGTTCCTTTTGCTCCATTATTTGCTTGAGAGTTTAAAAGATCAGCCACGAGTTGGCTATATAATTGACTATCTAAAAAGTTAGTTAATGAAATATGATGTGCATTTGGTGCGTGTTGTTTTGCTCGATCGGTTAAGTCTTTATGTGTAATAACAATGTCAACATCATCAGGCAGATTATTAATTGCTACATTAGTGACAAAAATATCCAAATCTGCATCTTGAACTTTTTTGCGTAATACACCTGCGCCCATAGCACTTGAGCCCATTCCTGCATCACAAGCCACTATGATTTTTTTAACTTTAGCAAGATCAAGCATACCATTTGCAATCCCTTTTGATTCCTTTTTCATTGCAGAAATATTCGATTTAGCATCTTCAAGGCTTTTATCTGCTTCTTTGGTGGTTTTTAGTAAAATAGCGGAAACGATAAACGTAACCATTGTTGCCGCAATGACAGAAATCATTACGCCAAACATTGATGATTTTGGCGTGACCGCAAGAACGGCGATAATTGAACCGGGTGATGCCGGTGAACTTAATCCAGCGCCAAATAGTGTTAAAGTAAATACGCCAGTCATTCCACCTAAAATTACTGCAATAATAAGGCGAGGGTTCATTAATACATACGGGAAATAAATTTCATGAATGCCGCCAAAGAAATGAATGATTGCTGCGCCACTGGCTGAACTTTTTGCAGAACCTTTACCAAACAATATATAAGCAAGTAATAAACCTAATCCAGGACCAGGGTTTGCTTCAATTAAAAAGAAAATAGATTGAGAATGCTCAGCGGCTTGTTGAATACCTAATGGTGAAAATATACCGTGGTTAATGGCATTATTTAAGAAAAGGATCTTAGCGGGTTCAATAATGATCGACGTTAAAGGTAATAAATTATGCTCAACTAAGAAATTAACGGCTATAGTTAATCTACCAGATGCAATAACGACAGCAGGACCAATTGCGAAAAAAGCAAGCAGTGCTAGCAGCATACCGATAATACCGGCTGAGAAATTATTGACTAACATTTCAAAACCACTTTTGACTTTTCCATCGATGGCTTTATCAAATTGTTTTATTATCCAACCACCCAGTGGGCCAACAATCATTGCGCCTAAGAACATGGGAATATCTGCACCAACAATAACCCCCATTGTTGTAATTGCACCAACAACGGCGCCTCGTTCACCGTGAACTAATTTACCGCCAGTATAACCAATCAACAGTGGCAATAAGTAAGTGATCATCGGTCCAACTAACTTGGCAATGGTTTCATTGGGGTACCAACCCGTTGGAATAAAAATAGCAGTAATAAATCCCCAAGCAATAAATGCGCCGATATTTGGCATGACCATATTACTTAAGAATCGACCAAAATTTTGGACTTTTAATTTGATGTTTGAGCTTGTCATAATATAAAACTTTCCTTATTGATTGATATAATCATGCTGTTATTGTAGAGGGATTTAGTTATTCAATTCATTAAAAAAAATTGATAAATGTGATGAGTATCACGTTGTTAAAATGGGTCTATTTTTTGTTTTTGTGATTAAGATCACTCTTTTGGGAGGTGGTAAGAAAAAAATATACTAAAACGTATAGTTTCCTGAAACTTTTTTACAAGATTGAGTTTTATTAATAGTGACTATTGCCTATGTATTATTTAGCAAAACAAACCAATCTAAAATCATTTAATATTTATTAAAAATACTTTAGAAATATCATTGATTTTATTTTTTATGTATCTTTTTAGTAAATTAACCGCCTTATGGCGGTTTGATTTTTATTGATGTTTTACAATAAAACAGCAGTGAATTTGTTTATTGCGCTTAAAATCCAGCGAAAGGGTTTTATTAGTAATTTCTTGATAGGTGAGCCTCAGATTCTGCATACCAATACTATCCATTTTAAAACCACGCTTATTGTTGGAGAAAATGATAGTACCATTAGGTCTCAATAGACGTTTTAAATCGGTCATCAATTTTAAGTGATCACGCTGAACATCAAAGGTATCGTTCATCCGTTTCGAGTTTGAAAATGTAGGCGGATCGATAAAAATTAAATCGAATTGCTCATCAGCTTGAGATAAATAGAGCAAACAATCGGCCTGGATTAGTCGATGTTTTTTACCTGTTAAACCATTTTGTTTTAAATTACGATCTGCCCATTCCAAATAGGTGCGAGACATGTCGACAGTGGTGGTTGATTTTGCTCCGCCAAGTCCAGCATAAACCGTTGCACTACCTGTATAGGCAAATAGGTTTAAAAAGTCTTTTCCTGCACTCATTTCGCCAATCATTTTTCGTGCTAAGCGATGATCTAAAAACAATCCTGTATCTAAATAATCGGTCACATTAACCCAAAATGCGGTTTTGCGCTGATTAATCGGGTATTCATGTACTAAAAAATAGTCCTGTTTTTGTCCTAGTTTTTGGTATTGCTGTTTGCCTTTTTGCTTTTCTCTTGTTTTTAATACTAACTGATCGGCGGTAAGCTCAAGTACTGACATGGTGGCATTTATAGTATCAAAAAGCCGTTGGCGAGTTTTTTGTGGATCGATATTTTTCGGCGCTGCGTATTCTTGCATCACTATTTTATCTTTATAACGATCGATAGCGACATTGTATTCAGGCAAATCTGCATCATAAAGCCGATAACATTCCAGTTTTTCTTGAGCAGCCCATTTTTCTAACTTTTGTTTATTTTTGCGTAATCGGTTAGCAAAATCAGCCGCAGGCATAGTAGAATTTGTGATTGCTTCTTCAGTGTTACGCTTAGCAATGACATAATTTTTTTGTATACAGTCAAGAGGGCCATTTTTTGCTTTGAATTGTCTTTCTGCTCTCATTTGTAAGCAATCTAACAATTGTGGCGCACCGCTAAATAATGATAAACGCCATCCACCAAAATTTTGTTTGATTTGTCGACCAAGTGCCGTATGCAAAGCAATAAGCGCAGGTTCACTTTCTAAGCGTTCTCCATAAGGTGGATTACTGATGATCATGCCTACCGTTTCAGTTGGCAATGGATTGGTCAGTTGTGTCACATCTTGCATCGAAAAAGTAATTAAATCCCCCACACCTGCTTGGAGGGCATTTTGTTTGGCTCGTTCAAGTACTGTAGCATTATTATCATAACCGATAAATGGTGTGTTTGTTTTGGATACGTTATGTTTTGCGGTGAAAAGCAATTCGTTCCACAATGTCGGGTTAAAGCCTTTCCAAGCAAAAAATCCCCACTGTTTACGATGTAAACCAGGAGGGATTTGTGATGCGATCATTGCCGCTTCAATTAGTAATGTACCTGAACCACACATCGGATCGAGCAATGGCTCAGTTATTTTCCAACCAGAACGCATAATAATAGCTGTCGCTAGGCTTTCTTTTAGTGGGGCTTTCCCTGTTTGCTCTCGATAACCACGCTCATGTAAACTATTACCACTTAGATCTAAAGATAGTGTGACACGGTTTTTATTTAAATAAGCATGAAGCCGAATATCGGGATCTTGTTTTGCTACATTAGGACGTTCATTAGTATGACGCAAAAAGTGATCAACAATAGCATCTTTGATCTTTAGCGCACCATATTGACTATTACGGATAAATTCGTTTACGCCAACAAAATTAATCACGAAAGAGTTATCAACAGCAAAAATATCTGGCCATTTAATATTAAACACACAAGAGTACAGATCCAAATCGCTATAGATGTCGAACTCGGCAATAGGTAGTAAAATGCGAGATGCCAAACGCGACCATAATAATGATTGATATAGCGTTTTGTCATCGGCATCAAAATAAACACCACCTTGTGCAATTTTACAATTAATTGCACCAATTTGTTCTAACTCTTTTTTTAATAACTCTTCAAGCCCACGAGATGTACTGGCAAATAGCGTTTTCATGCATAACTCACTTAACAATAAAATTGCTGGCATTATACCGACTAATTGTAATAGTGGGAAATAAAGGCTGATATTAGTTAGATGAATATTGGGTTAGTTTATTAATAATCAGAAAAGTTTGGCGGTAATGAAAATTAATGTTAGTTTAGTAGAAGAATTAAAATGTAATCTAATAAAACATCAAGATATTTATAATATGACGCCTATTGAATTTAAACACGATAACAGGCAGTGTAATTTTTTACGTGAGCTGTGTACTAGGTTTGGGGGTATTTACAAATTCATTTGACAAATCAAGGACAGATGCTAGAGGGAAAGCTTTTTATACGGAATATGAAAAAGCTAAAGCCCAATTAGAAGGAAATAAAATAAAATGCCATTAATCATGAAAAAAACAGAAGTTATACCAGGAGAAATATATGCAATTCCCCTATTTCTACCTACTGAAGATATTAAGGAAAATTTAAAGAATTATAAAAAAGAGAAGTTTGATAATAGGGGAAGAGAATTTGCCTTTTTTAGAATTATAGATGATAAAGGGGGAAGTGGCATATTTGTAGAAGTATTTGATCAAATAGGGACGTTACAAGAAGATATTCAATCTATTATAAACTCTCCCAGATTATTCTCTCCAATATCTATATCAGGATTAGGAATTTCAAAAGGGAGATGGAAAAAGATTTATACACAAGATAATTATGATCCAGAAAAAGAGTCTAATTTATCAAAAATTCAATTAGTAATGGGGCGAGGAGAAGATTCTAGGTTATGGCAAAATGGTATCGAAAAAAAAATTAGTGAAACTGAAGCAAAAAATTATGAACAATGGATTGTTTGGACTCCAACTCAATTAGAAATAAGGATAAAAAATAAATTATTCAAATAAAGAAATTTAAAAATAATAATATAATAATTTGCCCAATGAAATGATACCGATATACCGTTCAGGCAACCGGGGCAGTATGAGGATGTGGATGTAAATACCCCAAACTTAGTACACAACTCACGTAGAAAATCATGCTGCTTGTTTTAGTGTTTTATACTCAATCGGTGTCATGTTATTTAATGCCTCATGCGGTCTTTCGGTATTATAAATCGTTAACCATTCTTCGGTTATTCTCCTTGCTTGTGCTAAGTTGTTAAAAAGATATAAATCGAGTACTTCAGTACGATAGGTACGATTAAATCGTTCAATGTAACCATTTTGATAAGGACTACCGGGTTTGATGTAATCTATAGTTATACCATGTGTTTTTTCTTAATTAGTAAACTTTTTCCGGTGAATTTTGGTCCATTATCTACTCGTATTTTGAGTGGATAACCATGATATTCAGCCAGTTTATCTAAGTAACGGGTAATTCTCCCTGCCGGTAAGCTTACTGCAATATCAATACTTAGCGCCTCACGATTAAAGTCATCGATGACATTGAATGTTCTAAAGCGACGTTCATTACGACTACTGTCACTCATAAAATCCATTGACCAACATTCACCTTGTTTATTGGGTACTAATAACCTTTCCGGGCATCGTGGAGGAATACGTTTTTTACGCTTTACCCTGAGATTAAGTTTCAACTCACAATACACCCGATACACACGTTTATGATTCCATTTATAGCCGAGCTTTCTGATACGATTAAAGCATTTAGGAAAGCCCTAGCGCAAATGCCGGTCAACGATAGCATTCAACACCGAAACAATCACCGAATCATCCGGTAACTTAGGTTGATAATAGTAAGCACAACGGCTTAAGCCAACAATGGCACAACTCATAGCAATAGTAACCGAATGATTTTGTTGTAGTTGCTGTGCCCACGTTTTACGTGCTTTTGTGGGCACTAAAGCTTTTTTATTATTTCTTCCTGCAGCTGGGATTTTAAGCTCAGTTCGGCAAACATCTGTTTAAGCTTACGGTTTTCAGCCTCCAGCTCCTTTAAGCGTTTGATATCCGAAGTTTCCATTCCGCCGTATTTTTCTCGCCATTTATAGAAAGTTGAATTACCCATGCCATATTTACGGCACAGTTCTTTAACCGGAATACCCGCTTCAGCTTCTTTTAAAATAGCGACAATTTGATGTTCAGTCATTTTTTTCATAATTAAATCCCCTTTTCTTTTATCATAGAGAATTTTCTACTTTTTTGCTGTATTATTTTAGGGGAGAGTTACACACTCTTTTCGCCTTGAATAATTTTTTATTTAGATTTTTTCTGTTTTATATAAGATTTAGGTTTTTCTAACCATGATAAAGGAAAGAATGAATAAAAGAGAAAAAACGCAAATGCAGAAAAAACTAATGGTTTATATTCAGAGGAATAACTAATGATAGTTTTGTGAGCGCAAAGAATAAAAATATGAGTAAATCCAATAATAACACACAAAAATAACATTATTCGCCTTTCCCATCTTAAACGCTTATTTTCCATATAATCTACTCTACTATATCCCCTATAACGAATAGTAACAAAAATAGGTAGAATAGAAACAAGATAAAATAAAATATAAATCAAAATAACCACGTTTAACACTTTCTCCTTTTACCTTGAATAATTTTTTATTTAAATTTTTTCTTTTTTTATGTGAGATTTAGGACTCTCTAACCATGATATAGGAAAGAGTGTATAAACAATAAGAAATATGTATGCTGAAACTAAAATAGGCTCATAGCCTAAAATAGAATTATCTAGGCTATCTAATTTACTTTTTAGTTCACCTGCAACTATTACTTGAAAAATTAAAGCGATATAATTAAAAAATAGCGCCCATCGTTTTTTCCAATTCAATTGCTTATTATATTGGTAATCGCTTATTGTATATTTTCTAAATCGATAAGAAATAATAATAGGCAAAAGAGATAAAAAATAATATGCAATATAGATTAATATAATCATATGTGCTATTCCTTTTCTTAAATATGATAATCGTAATATTTTAAATATTCAGCACCATCTATATGCTAACATAGCTAATAATTAGGCCTATTATCGTTATCACTATTATCATCTTTATCCATTATCTTTTAGTTTCGTTATAAATATTCAAATAATGATAAACTATTACTGATTATTTTAACATTACTAGGGCGTGTTGATCTTTCGTGATTATTTTTTATACGGCATAATGTGAGTTATAATCATTCTGCAAAAAACAAACATAACTCGATTCATCATGCCAAGAACAATGCTAACAGATAAACGGTGGGAAAAGCTACTACAAATAATGAAAAATACCGGCCGAGTTTATAATAAATCCGAGCATCGGATGACGTTTGAAGGGATCCTTTTCCGAATGAGAACCGGTATTGCTTGGCGAGATTTGCCAGAGGAGTTTGGTGAATGGAGCACCGTCTATAGACGATTTAATTTGTGATCTAAAAAAGGAATATTAGTTGATATTTTCAAACATTTATCACAACTAGCGG
>NZ_FMBA01000009.1 GCF_900094935.1 Gilliamella intestini | reverse complement strand
CGATTACATTCTTCGTTAGGCTACTTGCCTCCCGTTGAATTTAAAAAACACTTACCCCTTAATTTTTTTGTTTGAAAATGTGTTGCCATTCCATTCCCCTGAAATTGCTTTATGTGGTTTAACGGTATTATAAAAATTAATAAAGTGTTTAAGTTTTTGTTTTCTATCTTTTAAGTCGTTAAATATTGGCTGATTATGCCACATATCAATTCAAAGTTCATATCACGCTTTCGGCTTTTCCGTTGTTTTGTGGACAGGCGATTTTGTTGATTTTTGCTTGATACGTTGGTTATCACACAGTTTATCTAAACAGAAATTTTATTTAAATAAATAAAAACAGCACTATTTTTGTCAAAAAGTTTCAGGAGCGCACTACGTTTATGTAGAAAAATAAAAAAATCAAATAGATAATCAAGGGTAAATATTCTCTAGTTTTCGGTTTTGTTTACCGTCTTAATTTATTTTCAATGGATTTTTCATTTTAAACAAACATTTAAAACCTTAACTGATGGTTTTATAACGTTCATTCTGATTGGTTAAAGAGGCAAAAGCTTCCATCGGGTAGCACATTATAAATACTCTAGCGACTGACTATAAAGCGTTTAGCCTAATTAGTAACAGTTACTTTTCTTTATGATATCAGCGCCCTATTGCTTATCTGTAATAGGGCGTTAATTTAGTTTTTTATGGATATTTATTACAGTAGTTTTACAAATTACTGTAAACAACGTGGGCAATTCCTATATGTGATATTATTATAAAAATACAATTTGATATAAAAATCAGTTACCTGATAAGTAACCGATTTTATTGATTTTTTATCGTATTGATAATATTAGTTGTTGAACAACCATCTTCAAAATTAAGTACTTTAACACTTCCACCTGCAGCAATAACTTCTTTGCCTCCAGCTATATCTTCAGGTTTATAATCGCCACCTTTGACTAAGACATCAGGTAAAATATTAGCAATGAGTCGTTGTGGGGTTTCTTCTTCAAATGGAACAACCCAATCAACCGAATCAAGTGCACCTAGTACAATCATTCGTTGCATGAGTGGGTTAATTGGCCTTGATTCACCTTTTAGTTTTTTAACCGAGGCATTGCTATTTACTGCAACAATTAGTCGATCACCAAGTTTTCGAGCATTTGCTAAATAAGAAACATGCCCAGCATGTAAAATATCAAAACAGCCATTAGTCATGACAATTTTTTCACCACGCATGCGCGCCTTTCTGACTTCTTCTTTTAGTTCGCCTTCACTCATAACGCCAAAGCCATCATCAGCACGGGCGCGGATGGCGTTTTCTAATTCAACTTGTGAAACGGTCGATGTGCCAAGTTTGCCCACAACTACGCCTGCTGCGGCATTGGCTAAAAAGCAGCTTTCTTCTAAAGACTGCCCTGCGGCTAAGGAAGCAGCTAATGTTGCAATAACAGTATCGCCAGCGCCAGTGACATCAAAAACTTCTTTGGCTTGGGTTGGCAAGTGGTAAATCGGTTTGTCTAATTGTAGTAATGTCATTCCTTTTTCACTACGAGTGACAAGCAAGGCTTTGAGATCATACTTTTTGATAAGCTGATAACCTTTTTCGACAATCTCTTCTTCGTTTTGGCAATGTCCAACTACCGCTTCAAATTCAGTCATATTTGGTGTTAATAATGTTGCACCACGGTAGCGTTCAAAATCAGTACCTTTTGGGTCGACTAAAATCGGTACATTGACTTGATTTGCCAACTTAATCATTGCTTGAACTGCTGATAATGCACCTTTAGCATAGTCCGACAGAACTAACACTTTATTGGTCTTCAAGGCTGTTTGAATACGTTCAAGAAGAGGCGCAGGATCGACATTACCAAAACCTTCTTCGAAATCAATTCGAATCAATTGTTGATTGCGTGATAAGACCCGCAGCTTAGTAATAGTTGGGTGCGTTGAAACAGAGACAAAATCACATTGAACATGATGTTTGCTTAATTGTTCATCAAGAATTTTAGCCGGTTCATCAATACCAGTTAACCCTATTAAACGCACATTACCACAAAGTGAAGTGATATTCATCGCAACATTCGCAGCACCGCCTGGTCTTTCTTCTAGCGAATCAATTTTGACAACAGGTACTGGCGCTTCAGGCGATATACGATTGGTTCCTCCATGCCAATAGCGATCTAACATAATATCGCCTACAACTAATACATTAGCACGGTTAAAATCAGGTAATGATGTATTCATTATGACTTGTTATCCTTAATTATTCAGTTAATTCATCTTTTATCTGTTAACTATCTTTATTAGATTCATAACTGTCGTCATCTTCTGTATTGTCGTTTTTTCGTGGCTGATAAAAACGGGCAAAAAAAGTGCCAATTTCAAACAGTAAACAGATAGGTACAGCTAGTAATATTTGTGAAAATACATCGGGGGGCGTAACGAACATTGCAACGGCAAACACCGCAACAATAATATAAGGGCGCTTTTTTCGTAGACTGTTAGGCGTAGTTATTCCAGTCCAACAAAGTAGTATAATGGCAACTGGCACTTCGAAAGCAAATCCAAAAACAATAAAGAGTGTCATTACAAAATCAAGATATTTTGTAATATCAGTATTGATAGCTACATCAGTAGGTGCAGTGTGAATAAAAAAGTAAAATGCAAGTGGAAACACCACAAAGTAAGCAAACGCAATACCAAGATAAAAGAGAATTGTGCTTGATACAATTAACGGCATCACTAGACGTTTTTCATGTTGATATAGCGCTGGTGCGATAAATCCCCAAACTTGATACAGTACGTAAGGAATTGAGATAAATATTGCCACCACCGCAGTTAGCTTAATTGGGGTAAAAAATGGCGCTGCAATATCTGTTGCTATCATGCTACTACCTTGAGGTAATTGGCTGATAAGCGGGTTTGCCACGATATGATAAATATCATTGGAAAAATATAGTAGGCAAGCTAATACCAACAAAATACAGATAATTGAGCGTAAAAGCCGTGTTCTAAGTTCAACAAGATGTCCTATTAATGGTTGTGTAGCGTCGTCGGTCATGATTTATTTTTATCTGAGTGAGTTTGAGAATCAATTGTCGTTGCTGAGTCGATCTCGTTTTGTAATGATTCTGTTACGCGCTTTAAATCATCAATTGATTCTTGAATCTCTGGCGTAAGTGTTGTTAAACCGCTTTGTTCAGCCTTTTTTAGACTGTCTTGTAACTCTTGCAGTTTGAGTTCTTTATTTAATTCTAGCTGTACAGTAGCAGACATTCGGCGGAGTACTTTTATCCATCCTGCAACTGTTTTTATGGCAATAGGTAATCGTTCTGGTCCTAAAACTACCAGACCTATAATTAATACTAACAGTAATTGTCCAAAGCTGATGTCAAACACGGATTACTCTTTTTTGTTATTATTAATATCAGATGAGTCGGTATTTTCGATTTTTTGTGAATTATCACTATCTTTTTTACTGTCATCATCACTCATCGCTTTTTTAAAGCCTTTAATTGACTCGCCAAGATCTGAGCCTAATGAACGTAATTTTTTTGTTCCGAATAATAATACTACTACAGCTATTAATATAAGTAGTTGCGGCAAGCTTGGCATCATGATGATTGTCTCCAATAGTGGTATTTAACCAAATTATACACGTAAATTATAATATTCCAATATGTCCAACTTAATGTGTATTGTTAATCTCCAGTTTTAATTTATTATTAGTATAGTAATACATAAAGCACAAACTAATCCTAGCATTCCATATAGGTTTCGTTCACGTTTTTTGCTTCGCTGTAGTTGTTGTTCAATTTGCTTTAATTGCGCATTCATCTGTTTGGTGATGCGTTCGTAGTCGTTTAATTTATCTGGCAATTGAGGCAATATGTTGCGCCATTTAGGCAGTGATCCCCAAGCTTGTTGTAGTATATTTTTTGCGCTGTATTTATCTTGATACCACTTCTCTAAAAATGGTTTTGCCGTTTGCCATAAATCAAGCTCAGGATAAAGCTGACGACCAAGCCCTTCAATATAAAAAAGCGTTTTTTCAAGCAGTGTAAGTTGCGGTTGAATGTCCATTTCAAATTGTCGTGCTACTTGAAATAATTGCAGTAAAATTTGTGAAAATGAAATTTCATACAGTGGCTTAGCAAATGCAGGCTCACAGACATTGCGCATTGCCATTTCAAGTGCGATAACATCGGTTGTTGCAGGAACCCAACCTGATGCAATATAGGTTTCAGCTATTTTTTGATAATCTCGATTAAAAAATGCTAAGAAATTTTCAGCAAGGTAGTGCTGGTCTTCATCACTCAATATACCAACAATGGCACAATCAATGCCAATATAGCGTGGATTTTGTGGATCGGTAATATCAACAAAAATATTACCCGGATGCATATCAGCATGGAAAAAATTATCCCGAAAAACTTGAGTAAAAAAGGCTTGAACCCCACGCTCTGCAAGTAATTTCATATCAACATTATTTTGCTTTAACTGATCGATATCTGCAATGGGGATCCCTTTAATGCGCTCTTCAACCATCACATTTTTTCGACATAAATCTTGGTAAACATAAGGGATATATAAAGTATCGCTATTGATAAAATTATCGCGTAATCTAAGCGTGTTGTAAGCTTCTTTTTGCAAATCTAACTCTTTTAATAGTGTCATTTCATAATCATGCACTATTTCAACAGCTCGCAATTTTTCGCCTGATTCGATTCGTTTAGTAAATTGTTTAGCCACCCAATACATCAAGCCAATATCAGCTTGTATAACCTGTAAAATATTAGGACGTAAGACTTTGATAACCACTTCAGCTTGACTATGTTTTAATACCGCCGTATGAACCTGAGCTATTGATGCTGATGCCAGTGGTTTTTCGTCAAAATCTGCAAAATAATAATCAATTGGCTGTTCTAAAGCTGACTCAATTAATTGTTTGGCAATTTTACCGTCAAAAGGGTTAACTTGGTCTTGTAATTTAGCTAAAGCCTTTGCTATATCTTTAGGTAAAATATCACGCCGAGTTGAAATCATTTGTCCAAACTTGATCCAAACAGGCCCTAACTCTTGTAGTGCTTGCCGTAAACGTTCACCAATTTCTTGATGTTTTGCTTTAGATCTAACCCAAAAAAGGCAAAATAACAAAGTGCGAAGCCACTTTGATGAACGATGTTTTGGTAACAGTTCATTTAATTGATAAGCTCGAAATACGGTTAATATTTTAAAAATTCGAAAGAATGTCATTATGTTTTATCGCATCAAAATTTAAAACCAGTATGTAACGCTACAATTCCGCCAGTCATATTGTGATATTTCACATCAACAAATCCAGCATCTTCCATCATTTTTTTCAATGTATTTTGATCTGGATGCATACGAATTGATTCGGCTAAATAGCGATAACTTTCAGAATCATTTGCCACAATTTTGCCCATTAGTGGTAACATGGTAAATGAATACAGATCATAGGCTTTATTTAAAATTTGATATTGCGGTTTAGAAAACTCAAGGATTAATAAACGTCCACCGGGTTTTAATACACGCCACATAGAGCGTAAGGCTTTTTCTTTATCGGTCACATTGCGTAAACCAAATGAGATAGTGATACAATCAAAATAGTTATCAGCAAAAGGAAGTTCTTCAGCATTTGCTTGTACATATTCAATATTTTTAATTAAGCCTTTGTCACGTAATTTGTCTCGCCCAACTTTTAACATTGATTCGTTAATATCGGCTAACACAACTAATCCATCATCACCAACAAGTTGTGAAAATTTTGCTGTTAAATCACCAGTGCCGCCTGCCAAATCTAAAACTTTTTGACCTTTACGCACGCTACTATATTCAATGGTAATTTTTTTCCAAATGCGATGTATGCCAAATGACATTAGATCATTCATAACATCATATTTATCAGCAACAGAATGAAATACTTCAGCAACACGTTTTACTTTTTCTTGTTTTGGAACTTGTTTGTAACCAAAATCAATTTTTTCTTGGTTTGTGTTATCTGATTTATCAGAAGATTGAGACATAAAATTTACCTAGCACAAAGATTTAGATTATTTTAACACAAGCCAGAATAAATGTGATGAACTAAATCAATAATGCTTCAACCTTCTTTAAAACTGTTTCAAAATATTCCAGTTGGGAGCATTTTTGTTTTAAGTCTTTCTCGTTAATCACTAAATCAAACTGGTAACTGTTTTTAAGCGCATTTAAAACATCACATTCTTTTTCAAAGATTTGATTGTAATACCGTGCTAATGTTTCAAAGTCAATTGAGGTAAAAACAAGTTTATTCGCAGTTTCAACGGCTTTTGCAAGTCGTTCAACATGTAGCATTGCAATTTTAATATAATCGAATTTATTCAGATAACGTTTGTTATGGTGAATTGAGATTTCTCGTTCAATATAATTAATATAGCCATTTGATACATATTGAGTATTATAGATATTAGCAAGTTGAATAGGTAAGTCTCTAAATCTATTTTGCCCAATAATAGCCACTTTTTTGACAAAAAAAGGTTTTGCTGATTGTGTAATAAAAGACCAATTTTTATAAGGGTTTTCACGTATTTTTGTGGCACTGATATCCATAAAATGCCGATCAGCATCAACAATAGAAACTGAACAACCAAAATAGTACTTATGGTTTTTGACATCTTGAGCTTCACTGGTAAAAATAACATCGGGAGTAATTTTATGTTCGGCAAGAAGCTGTTTAACACGATAACTCCAATCTTGCCAACCGTTAGGGTAAAAATCAATACCTGCTTCATCAAGAATATGAATATGAATATTGTGACGATCTTTAAATGTCGTTTTTAACCATGAAAAACGATCACTTACTTGAGGTTGCTTGGGAAGTCGGCTTTTATTAAATAGCTGTTTATCTCGTAATGCTTCACAACCAAGAAAAATATGCAATTCATCAACTTCACTTACGGCTTTTTCAATTAAATAAACATGGCCACGATGTAAAGGATAAAATTTACCGAAAATTAAACCAACTTTATATTTAGACGACATAACTGCTACCGACATATTTAAATACTTGTTCACACTCTACAGAAAAAAAATGTAATTTCTAACCAAATGATGCTATTGATATCTATCATCAATAAAAAATAACGTTATCATTTTTCTCATTGATTAATCTGATAAGAAAGATGAAATGACAAAGATTTATTTTTGTAAATTTGATAATAAAATACCCGTTGCTACAGAAATATTAAGTGCCGGCATATTTTCATTACCTTGTAAATGCAAGACGACATCAGCATGATTAATCAACTTCATGTTGATTTGCTGAAAAATAACCACAACGACTTTTTTGTTAAATCGGATTTTATATAATTCACTTGATTCAATAGATTTTGCTTGACAAGGTAATAACGCAACAACTTGGTAACCACGCTGTTTAAGCATATCAAGCGAAGCAACAAAATCATCACCTTTAATTGATTCAATAGCCTCAATACCACCTTCTGCCACACGCATGGCAGCGCCACTATCAAGTAAATTTGTTTGACGCAATATAACGCCATTAACACCATAAAAAGCAGCACTACGAATTAAGCCACCTAAATTATGGGGATTATGAACATCGTCAATAGCTAAAATACAATCATGATCTTTATCACTATTATTTTCTAAATAATCCAATAAGGTAAGTGGAACTCGTTTTTTTACAATTAAGCAGACACCACCATGGTGTTGAGTTTGAGTTATTTTACTAATTTGCTCACTAGAGATAACATCATAACCTAACCGTTGTTGGACTAACCAGTCTATTAGATCTTTAAACTGGTAAGTCATCTCTTGGGTAATAAATAGTTTAACAATAGCTGTGCGTCGATGTTTGAAAACTGCTTTACAGCTATTTTCACTATAAACTAAAGTTTCTTCTTTACGTTGGCGATAGCCATCATAGCCAAAAGTAGGTACTTGCTCATTATCACGAACCTTTTTTTGCCATGGTGAATCATTATCGATAGATGATTGAGATTGATTAAGTTCAACATTAAAACGCTTTTTTGTAAATTCAGATTTATCATTTCGAGGTTTGAATGTTTCAATACGATCATGACGATCTCGTTTAGATTTCAACTGAGATGAATCATCTTTACGCTTGTCTTTCCATCGAGAGGGCTTTTCAGTAGCCGAGCGAGAATGCTTTTTAGATTCACTACTTTTGGCGTAAAAAATAGATGGTTTATTTTTTTCGGTATTGTCGTTCATATCAATCTCACATTAATCAGTTATCGCGTACGAATGGTTGGGGCTATTTTATCTAATACGCCATTAACAAATTTATGGCTGTCAGCAGCACCAAATGTTTTTGTGAGCTCAATGGCTTCGTTAATGACCACTTTATACGGTACATCTTGACGTTTCATTAATTCATACAGTGCGATTCTAAGTATCGCTAATTCAATTTGTCCTAGTTCATCAACAGATCGTTCTGTGAGATATGGAGTCATTTTATCATCTAATTCGGCAGTATTTTTTGCTACACCATTTAATAATTCACGAAAATACTTAGAATCAACGCCTTTCATATCTTGTTCTGTAATAAAACTTGTCTCAACATCAGCAAGATCGTTTCTGGAAACTTGCCAAGAGTAAATGGCTTGTACCGCACATTCTCTTGCTCGACGACGAGGATTAACTAATGCCACAAATTTACTCCTTAATTGCTTTAATAATATTTAGCATTTCCAGCGCAGTTAATGCCGCTTCCGCACCTTTATTACCAGCTTTAGTGCCTGCACGTTCAATGGCTTGTTCTATACTTTCAGTCGTTAAAATACCAAATCCAACAGGGATAGAGTTATCTAAGCTTGCACTTAATAATCCTGAGCTTGATTCACCAGCAACAAAATCGAAATGTGCAGTACTTCCACGAATAACAGTACCTAATGCCACAATTGCATCATATTTTTTTGACTGCGCAGCAATTTTGGCGGTAAGTGGAATTTCATAAGCACCTGGAACCCAGATAACTGTAATATTCTTATCATCGACTTGCCCAATACGCGTTAATGCATCAATTGCACCGCTGACTAAGCTATCATTAATAAAATGATTAAAACGTGCCACCACAATTGCAATTTTGGCTTTCGGCGCAGCTACTTTACCTTCAATTGTTTGCATATAAATTCCTTATTGATTTTATTTTAAATGCCATTTCACTCTGTTTTGCGTGAAAAAATACTTAGTAAATTGTATCACGAATTAAAGACTTATCCTATTGGCAAATAGCGTTACGACCAAGTTCTACCCAATATATTATTTAAAATAAACGCAAAGAATTTAACTATTGCAAATGTATTATTTGTTAAGTTTAAAATTAATTTAAATTTTGTTGTTATTTCAACCATTATGATTAGAAATAATCTTAATTTATTTTTATTTCAATCATTATTTTTACACTTAACAACATACTTTCTAAAATCTTTTGTCAGAATAAGGAATCTTATTTTTATCGCTTGCAAGCAATTTTGAACAAACTACAATAGTCTATAAATTTATTTATTATTGATGGAGAAATACCTGTGTATATTGACAATATTCGTGATGAATTAAACCAAGCTATTGACGTATTAACTAATTTTATTTCAGACGATAAAAATCTCCAGCAAATCCAAAAAGCTGCCATTTTAATTGCTGATTCTTTTAAACATGGCGGTAAAGTTTTATCATGTGGTAATGGTGGTTCTCATTGTGATGCTATGCATTTTGCTGAAGAATTAACAGGCCGTTATCGTGATAATCGCCCTGCTTATCCAGCGATTGCCATATCAGATGTAAGTCACATTTCGTGTGTTGGTAATGATTTTGGATTTGATTCTATCTTTTCACGTTATGTTGAAGGTGTAGGCCAGATAGGTGATGTACTTTTGGGTATTTCAACTTCAGGGAATTCAGCTAACGTGCTTAAGGCAATTGAAGCAGCAAAACAAAAAGGGATGAAAATTATTACGTTAACTGGTAAAGATGGTGGTAAGATGAATGGACTTGCTGATGTTGATATTCGTGTTCCACATTTTGGTTATGCCGATCGTGTGCAAGAAATCCACATCAAAGTTATTCATATTCTTATTCTGTTAATTGAAAAAGAGATGGCAAAATAATATGTGTGAATTATTGGGTATGAGTGCTAATGTGCCAACCGATATTTGCTTTAGTTTTACTAGCTTAATTAAACGAGGTGGGGACAAAGGTCCTCACAAAGATGGTTGGGGAATTACTTTCTACGAAGGAAAAGGTTGCCGAACATTTAAAGATCCGGAGCCTTGTAGCTATTCGCCTATTGCTAAAATGGTGAAAGAATATCCCATCAAATCTAAAGCTGTGATTGCTCATATTCGACAAGCAAATCGAGGCGGTGTCGCACTAGAAAATACTCACCCGTTCACCCGCGAACTCTGGGGTAAAAATTGGACTTTTGCCCACAATGGGCAATTAACCAATTATCAAAATTTAGATACAGGGCTTTTTCAACCTGTTGGAGAAACCGATAGCGAATCTGCCTTTTGCTATTTAATTAATCAATTACAGCAAAAATATTCACAAAAACCTGTCGATGATCTTGAGCTATTTAATTTTATTAAGCAATGTGCCGATCAATTAAGCCAACTAGGCATATTCAATATGCTACTTTCTGATGGGCAATATGTATTTGCCTATTGCGCAACTAATTTACATTGGATAACCCGTAAAGCACCGTTTGGCAAAGCAAAATTACTGGACGAAGATGTAGAAATTGATTTTCAAAAACATACAACACCCAATGATATTGTTACTATCATTTCAACCTTACCATTAACTTCAAATGAGATATGGCAAAAACTTAATACTGGCGAAGCGATTTTATTTAAAGATGGCGAAATTAGCCAATCTTCCGCATTTTAATAGGATGCATTGGCGACTCATTTTTAAATTGATGATGCAGATAACTTAAAGTTAATAGTCCAATTGTGGTAAGCACTATCCATGGAAGGTGCGCAAATCCTATTTGCATAGCAATATCATATAACCAACCAGCACCGGTATAACCAATAAATCCACCAAGCGCAAGCCCTAAACGACTAAATCCCATATAACTGCCTTTTGCTTTGGGATTACTTAATACTGTCGACAAGGTTTCACGGGCAGGTTCAGCAATAATTGCGCCAAAGTAAAACAGTGCAATAAGTGATAATAATACGATTAATTGTGATGTAAAACCAATAATAATAAAAGCAAATGACATCAAAAATAAACCAAATTTAAGACGCTGATCTAATCTGAAATATTTTTCGCTCCATCGAGCAAGTGGATAAAGCAGTACGAGAGAAATAGAAGCTTGTATAGCATACATCCATTTTACATAACTTGGGCTACCTGATACGTTTGTGATTGTTAAAGGTAACATCAACATTATTTGCACCCATAGTACATAATAACCAGTTAACGTAAGAACATAGCGGGTGAACTTTTTATCTTTGATAACCATTTTCATGCCATTAATAATAGGCGCTTTGCCAATAGCAATATGGTAAGCTGGCAGGAAGAAAAAATTAAAAATTCCACATAAGAAAAAAATAAAAGCACCACACCAACATACTAAATGGAAGTCATAATCAATTAAAATTCCACCAATAAGAGCCCCTATTACAGCTCCGGCATTATCTTGTATCATCAACAGTGATATGAACTTACCTCGCTCATGTGGACGAGTAAATTTAATAGTCAGTCCCATACGAGGCGGATCAAATAGTAATCCGCCTAACGCTGAAAGTAAGCAAGAAAGTAATAATAACCAAGGCTCACTAGCAATCGCCATAGAAATAAAACCAACACAGCGTAAAAACATACCTGCAACAATCATAGGTTTTGCGCCAAAGCGATCGGCAATAGCACCACCAATAATACCAAAACCTTGTTGAACAAATTGCCGAAATCCTAACGCAAAACCAACAAAGAGTGCACTCCAACCAACTTGACTAACAAAGTGGGTTGAAACAAGCGGAAACACAACATAAAAACCTAAGACAATAAACAGATTATCAAGTAGAAGTATTTGCCGACCTGTTTTACGAATTTGAGATGGTATTGGCATTTATTTAACTCTTTGAGTTAAATATCTTTGATAATCAGGAATTTCAATATCAACTTCTTGCGTAAAAATAGCGGATTGAATCAATGCATTGGCGGTGGCTTGATTAGTGGCAACAGGAATATTCCAGACAGTAGATAATCGTAATAACGCTTTCACATCTGGATCGTGAGGTACAGCATTAAGTGGATCCCAAAAAAAGATTAAGATATCAATTTTACCTTCTGCAATTAATGCACCTATCTGCTGATCTCCCCCCATCGGACCACTTAGCATTGGTGTGATATTTAGTCCTGTTTCTTGCTTTATTAATGTTCCAGTAGTGCCCGTGCCACATAAATTATGACGAGAAAGCTCTTCACGATTTTTTTTACACCAATTTAATAGAGAATCTTTCAGGTGATCGTGAGCAACTAAAGCAATATTTTTTTTAGCCAGTAATTTACGTGTGGTATATAGCATCATTGTTATCCTAATTCATTATTATATTTTTTTAATTTTTAACAGAGTATTAATCAAAGCGCAAGGGTTATTTAATTGATAATAGATAATAAAAAAAGGCACCGAAGTGCCTTTTAAAAATAAAGATACAATCAATTAGAATTGGTAAATTAAACCAAGTGCTACTGTGTCTTTTGTTGTGCCCTTGATTTGTGATTTAGTAAATGAACCATCTTCATATAAAGCACGGCGTGCACCGATATCATCTTTATCTAACAAGTTAATTTTATAATCGATAATAGCTTGTAGGTTTTTGTTAAAGTCATAAGTTAAACCGACATCAACATATTTAGCTAAATCATTACCTTTAAGCCCTGCATCACTTGAATAATTAGATGCGTCTTTAACTTTATGTTGGATATAAGCAACAGATGGCGTTAAGCGTCCTACTTCAAAGTCAATACCATATTGAGCAACTAATTCATAGCCTTTGGTTTTTAAATCATCAGCGCTACGAGTTGTTGATGCATTATCCCAGCCATATTTTTGTTTACCCTGAATATATAACGCAGCTAAATAAAGGTTGTCGTTGTCATATTTAACACCCGCAGACCATGCTTTAGCATCTTTATGGCCACCAGTTTGTGCATAACCAGCACCAACAGATAAACCTGTATCAAGCACATCCCAATCAACAACTGAACCCCATGCTTCAGCACTATTGCGTTTATCATTAAGAGTATAATTACCGAAATGACGAGTTGAGCTGTTATCTCCGTTATCCGCATATTGAACGGCAAAACGTAAACCATTTACTAAACCGAAGAAATCTGAATTACGGTAAGTAGCAACGGCTTTAGTACGAGCTGTTAACGCATAAAGATCATTATCTGAAGCATCACCACCAAATTCTGGTAAAACGTCAGTGTAAGATGTTAATGTTTTTAACACACCATCATTGCGACCATAGTCGAATGAACCAAAATCACCAAAGTTTAAACCTGCAAAGGCATAACGCGTTTCATTATCAGCATTTTTACCTGTATTTGCTTCATATTCCCAACGACCATAGCCTGTTACGCTGTCGGTCACTTGTGTTTGACCTGACATACCTAAACGTGCAGTGGTCTTGTCACCTTCACCATTTTGGTTATTGCGATCAGTAATATAGTTTAAAGCATAAACTCGACCATAAAAGTCGACTTTATTACTATCTTTATTCCACACTTCGATAGAAGCGTTTGCTGTACCTGCAATTAAAAGTGCAGGAATAGCGATTGCTAATAGATTAAGTTTCATTTTTTACCCTCAAAGGTATTTTATATTATTAAAGATGCAAATTACTTTGCTCTGGTTTAATAAATAACTGCTAATAATTAGCAATTATATTATTACTGTGATAGCCATTATTGCCTAATAAACATGGCTCTAATGTCACATTGCCTATTTAACAATGGAATTTAGATTAAATCTGCGAATTTTCGAAAATTTTAATACTTATTATGACTTTTTTTAGTCATAAAATATTTTTTTAGATAGGAATAAATTTAAAAGGTGAAAAAAAGGCACCTAAGTGCCTTTTTATAAGATATTAAGAGATTAGAATTGGTAAATTAAACCAACACCTAACACATCTTTAGTACCTGGTTTAGTACCTTCACCACGTGAATTTGCAGTATTTTTCGCTGCGCCATAGTCTTTACGATCAAGAAGATTGAATTTATATTCAACAATTGCACTGAAGTTTTTGTTTAGATCGTAAGTTGCACCTAAAGATACATATTTAGTTACAGGTGAGCTGAATCCGCTATTGTGGTAACGAATATTATCTTCGACAAAATTCACGCCATCAGCTTTAACTTTATGTTGAACATAAGCTAAAGATGGAGTAATACGACCCACTTCTAAATCAATACCATATTGAGCGACTAATTCAAAACCTCTAACTTTACCATCAGCAGTTTTATAAGTACCTCTATGCGTCGGTCCATATGACAATACATCTTTAAATTTAGATTGGAAGTAGTTAGCTGCTAAATATAAATTATAATTATCGTATTTAAGACCACCTGCCCAAGTGCTTTGACGATTATCACTACCAGAAGTTTGAGCGTAACCTGCACCGGCAGTTAAACCAGTGTCAAAAATATTCCATTGAACATTTGCACCCCAAGCTTCACGAGATTCACCTCTGATAGCATCTTCTCTAAATCCATTTGAGTTATCGCCATTATCAGCATATTGTAATGCAAAACTTAAATCGTCAGTTAAGCCAAAGAAGTTGTTGTTACGATAAGTTGCAACAGCTTTAGTACGAGCTGAAAGAACGTTCCAATCGTTATTTGATGCATCACCACCAAATTGTGGTAAAACGTCAGTATAAGCAGTAATTGCTTTTAACACACCGTCATTGCGACCATAATCGAATGAACCTGCATCACCAAAGTTCAAACCAGCAAATGCATAACGTACTTCGTTATCAGAATTTTTACCTGCTTTTGCTTCATATTCCCAACGACCGTAGCCAGTTACACTGTCAGTGATTTGAGTTTGACCTGACATACCTAAACGAGCTGAAGTATCATCACCTTCACCAACTTGACCACGGTCAGTAATGTTGTTAGCTGCTTTTACTCGACCGTAAAAGTCAACTTTATTACCATCTTTGTTCCATACTTCGATAGATGCATTTGCACCAGCTGCTACTAAAAGAGCAGGGATAGCGATTGCTAATAGATTACGTTTCATTTTTTACCCTCATGGTTATTTTTTAAAAAGACACATCCCATAAGTTTAGTGTCAATTTTGTTTAAAAATTATTCATCCAAAAGATAATTATATTTTGATTATCTTTATCCACTTTTTACAGTAGTGTAAATTATGTATAAATTTTTTTTAAAATCAAGCGAACTTTTCATTAAATGTAGTGTCTAAGTCTAAATTCAAGCCTGTTTGGTTGTTTTTTAAACTAAAACAGATTAATATCTACCTTTTGTAACTCTCAATAAATTCTTGTTAGGGATTTTAATCAACTTAAAAGTTTGCATTACGCGGCGTTCTTGGGAATGGGATCACATCGCGTACATTTTGAACGCCTGTTACATAAACAATTAAACGTTCAAAACCAAGACCAAAACCAGAATGCGGTACAGTACCGTATCGACGTAAATCACGATACCACCAATAATCTTCTTTTTTGAGTCCCAATTCTTCCATGCGCTTATCCAACATATCTAAGCGCTCCTCACGCTGAGATCCACCAATGATTTCACCAATTCCTGGCGCTAAAACATCCATTGCCGCTACCGTTTTACCGTCATCATTCATACGCATATAAAACGCTTTAATATCTTTCGGATAGTTTTTTACTACCACTGGTGCTTTAAAATGTTGTTCAGCTAAATAACGCTCATGTTCTGAAGCTAAATCAATTCCCCAACTAACTGGATTTTCAAACTTAGCATCACAATTTTGTAATATAGTAATAGCATCAGTGTAATCCACTTGAGCAAAATCAGCATTAATAAAGTTTTCAAGACGATTGATGGCTTCTTTATCGACATGCTGGACAAAAAATTGCATATCATCAGCACGTTTTTCTAGCACTTCTTTAAACACATATTTCAACATATCCTCAGCAAGCTTAGCGTTATCATCTAGATCAGCAAACGCTACTTCAGGCTCCATCATCCAAAACTCAGCTAAATGGCGAGTAGTATTTGAGTTCTCTGCTCTAAATGTTGGACCAAAAGTATAAACTTTAGAAAGTGCACAAGCATAAGTTTCAGCGTTTAATTGTCCAGAAACGGTTAAAAAAGCTTCTTTACCAAAGAAATCTTTATCAAAATCAACTTTACCATTATCAGATTTAGGCAGATTTAGCATATCAAGTGTTGAAACGCGGAACATTTCGCCCGCCCCTTCAGTATCTGATGCGGTAATAATAGGAGTTGATAGCCAATAAAAGCCACGATCATTAAAAAATTGATGAATTGCTTGCGCAAGCGTATGGCGTACACGCGTTATCGCACCAACAATATTGGTTCTTGCACGCAAGTGAGCCACTTCACGAAGATATTCAATTGAATGGCGCTTTGCTGCCATTGGGTAAGTTTCGGGATCGTCAACAAAGCCATACACTTCAACTTGCGTTGCTTGTAA
The DNA here is from genome assembly GCF_900094935.1 of Gilliamella intestini. Lineage (GTDB taxonomy): Bacteria > Pseudomonadota > Gammaproteobacteria > Enterobacterales > Orbaceae > Gilliamella > Gilliamella intestini. The sequence goes on along the minus strand of NZ_FMBA01000009.1, from coordinate 56,127 downwards.
TTCATATTTTTGACCTTGACCTGGTGACTCCACTACTTTACCAGTGACTTTAACCGAACAACCAGCTGTTAGACGTAAGATTTCTTGTTCATAATTAGGTAAATTATTTTCAATAACAGCTTGAATAGGATCAAAGCAGGAACCATCGTAAACAGCTAAAAATGAAATACCTGCTTTAGAATCACGGCGAGTTCTTACCCAGCCTTGAACTGAAATAGTGCTACCAACAGCAATTTTGCCTTGTAACACATCAACAATAGGTGCAACTGAAGTCATTTAATTATCCATCTCTACATTAATTTGTTTAAGTAATATTTAAAGTAATACAGATATATTCTAAAGACTATCCCATAACTAAATGGAATTCTTGAATAAGTTGTTTCTTATTACTAATTTTTATTTTCTAGTATTAATAATAAGTTAAATATGAATTATTATCATTGTTTAACACTAAAAGTTCGTTTTAATTCATCAATAAAATCTAAATCCTGAGATATTGTTTTACCTGGACTATCTGATAGTTTAGCTACGGATTGATTATTACATTCCGTTAATTTAAGCACAATGTTTAATGCTTTGGTATTGGCATCTTTAGATGGAATATCACAAGCTAAAAAACCGCCAACGCCAAAAGATAATTTTACGCGATGATTAAAATGTTGATAGATTTTAATCGCTTTATCAAAATTTAAGCTATCAGAAAAAACCAAAAGTTTAGTTTGTGGATCTATGCCCAATTGCTGATAATGAGCAATCGCTTTTTCACCCCATTGAATTGAATCACCAGAATCGTGGCGGAGCCCTTGATAATGAGAAGCAAAATGCAAATCAAAATCGCGTAAAAATGCATCCATTGTAATACAATCTGTTAATGCTATTCCTAAGTCATGAGGATATTCATCTAACCAAACCTGAAGAGCATTTCTTTGGCAATCTTGAAGATTAGCACTTAAACGTTGATGAGCTTGAAACCACTCGTGTGCTTGCGTTCCAACAGGAGTCAGCCCTAAACGATAAGCCAGTAAATAATTACTCGTACTATGAAAATTAGTGAAATGGTTTTTCAAATAACTGACAACTGCCTCTTGCACCACAAACGAATAACGCCTACGCGTACCAAAATCCATTAAATTAAAGCCCGACATATCCATATTAGCTGTTTTTTCATTAAACAACGCCAATTTATCTTTTAGCCGAGCTAGTGCTTCAGGGACACCAATATTAGGCGAACGATCTTTATGAACAATTTCACTGATAACGGCAAGTAATGGCACTTCCCATAGAATAACATCTAGCCATTTACCTTCAATTGTAATAGAAAGCACTCCATCTTCATTTTTTATAGTGAGCAAATCACTATTGAAACGCCATTTTTTAAGCCAATTTAAATAGTCAGATTTAAAAAAGGAAATATTTGATAAATAGTTAAATTCATCATCAGACAGCGCTAATGATTCCATTAATTTCACTTGATGTATTATTTCATCAACATATTGTCCCAATAAATCATCACTACGACAACGAAACTGCGCAACGACAGTTACCTCAGGGTAGTAATGAAATACAGCTTGCTGCATATGCAACTTATAAGCATCAGTATCTAATATTGATGTAATTATTGCTGGTAACATGTAAATTTAGTGCTATTGCTTTAAATAAAAATTTCAAAGATTATAGCAGAATAATAATGAAGATATAGATTAATTATGTAATAAGATTGTTTTTAATCGACTATAATATCGATCAGTATAAAATATAAATTGATTTCAAACCAAAAGGTCATAACAACATGAATATAAAAACACCTGAATCGCAGCCTATTGCCAAAAATCGTCTTGATTATAAATCACCCGATTTTACCATTACCGACATTGATCTTGATTTTGATTTAGCACCCGAAATAACAACCGTCACAGCTCGCAGCCGTGTTGTTAAAAAAAATAATCAAGCGGACAATTTAATTTTAGATGGTGAAGACCTTAAATTGATTTCTGTTAATATTGACGAACAACCATGGCATGATTATCAACTCACAAACACCGGTTTAATCATTCAGCGTGTACCAGCAGAATTTACATTAACGATTGTTAACGAAATCAAACCAATTGATAATACAGCACTTGAAGGATTATATGTATCAGGCGAAGCACTCTGTACTCAATGTGAAGCAGAAGGATTCCGCCATATTACCTATTATCTTGACAGACCTGACGTTCTTGCTCGCTTTTCAACACGTATTACTGCCAATAAACAACATTATCCTTATCTACTTTCGAACGGTAATCGCATAGCGCAAGGCGATCTATCTGATGGACGTCATTGGGTACAATGGCAAGATCCTTTTCCAAAACCGGCTTACTTATTTGCATTAGTTGCTGGTGATTTTGATATTTTAAAAGATCAGTTTATCACGCAATCAAAACGGAAAGTTGATTTAGAAATTTACGTTGATAAAGGTAATTTAGATCGCTCGCAGTGGGCAATGACAAGCTTAAAAAATGCCATGCGTTGGGACGAAACACGCTTTGGACTTGAATATGATTTAGATATATTCATGATCGTTGCAGTTGATTTTTTTAATATGGGAGCAATGGAAAACAAAGGATTAAATATCTTTAATTCAAAATATGTGCTTGCCAAACCACAAACAGCAACAGATGATGACTATCTAGGTATTGAAGGTGTAATTGGTCATGAATATTTTCACAACTGGACTGGTAATCGGGTAACCTGTCGCGACTGGTTCCAACTTAGTTTAAAAGAAGGATTAACTGTATTTCGAGATCAGGAATTTAGCGCTGATATGGGATCTCGTGCAGTAAAACGCATTGAAGATGTCAAACTTTTGCGCACCGTTCAATTTGCCGAAGATGCTAGCCCAATGTCTCACCCTATTCGGCCTGAACAAGTAATAGAAATGAATAACTTTTACACAGTCACCGTGTACGAAAAAGGCGCTGAAGTTATTCGAATGATGCATACTTTATTAGGAGAAGATAAATTCCAAGCAGGGATGAAACTTTATTTTAAACGCCATGATGGTAGTGCCGCAACTTGTGATGATTTTGTTGCAGCCATGCAAGATGCCTCAGGTATCGATTTAACTCAATTTAAATTATGGTATAGCCAATCAGGAACACCTGAATTAACCGTTACCGATAATTATGATGAGAAAAATCGACAATATACTTTAACAGTAGAACAATATACGCCAGCTACTCAAGATCAAGCGCAAAAACAAGCTTTGCATATTCCACTTGATATCGAGTTATATCAACATAATGGTGAAATAATTCCACTGCAATACCAAGGCAAATCTGTTCACCATGTTTTAAATTTAACACAAAAAAAACAACAATTTATCTTTGATAACGTAACTCAAAAACCGATTATCTCAGTATTACGTGATTTTTCAGCACCTGTTAAGTTAACTTATGATTATCAAGATAATGATCTTATTTTCTTAATGCAACACGCTACTAACGCATTTAGCCGTTACGATGCAGCTCAAATGTTATTAGCAAAATATGTTCGCTTGAATGTAAAAAATTATCAAGAAAATCAAAATTTAATGTTGCCTGATTCAGTATTAGATGCATTTAGAGCCGTATTGTTATCAGAAAAAACTGACCCTTTCCTTATTGCACAAATCTTAACCTTGCCATCTGAAAACGAGTTGGCGAATTTATTTACTGTGGTTGATCCAATCGCAATTCATCAAGTGCGTCTATTTTTGTTAACTCATTTTGCAAACGAACTTTATGATGAATTATTAGCCATTTATCACCACAATAAAACATCACAATATCAAATTAAACATAATGACATTGCTAAGCGGTCACTTAAAAACTGTTGTTTAACTTTATTAGCTCATGCCGATGATAATTCGCACGCCAATACATTGGTTAACCAACAATATTATCAAGCAAATAATATGACTGATTGTTTAGCCGCCTTGAGTGTAGCCGTAAAAGCTGAACTTGATTGTCGAACTGAGTTATTGGCTAACTTTGATGACAAATGGCATCAAGATGGACTTGTTATGGACAAATGGTTAGCACTAAACGCAACAAGCCCAGAAAAGAATGTTCTTGCTACCGTGAAAAAATTATTAACTCACCGTTCATTTACACTCAGCAACCCAAATCGGATTCGTGCATTAATTGGAGCATTTGTAAATAATAACCCTGTGGCATTTCACGCTGAAGATGGCAGTGGTTATCAATTCTTAGTTGAGATTCTCACTGAGTTAAACCAAAAAAATCCGCAAGTTGCAGCAAGGCTTATCGATCCTCTAATTCGATTAAAACGTTATGACAAAAAGCGTCAACAGCAGATGCAAAAAGCACTTGAAGCATTGCTAAAAATTGAAAATTTATCTAAAGATTTATTTGAAAAAATTAACAAGGCACTAGAAGCCTAAGTAAGAACTAGCATCCTGCAATATCCTTGCAGGATGCTATTAATAAATTTAAAATTGAAGTTTTATACTAAAACGTATAGTTTCCTGAAACTTTTTTACAATTACTTTAATAAGTTTTAAATAATGACAATAAAAGAAATCACTCCCACAGAACTTGCACAAAAATTAAATCAGCAAGATAATCTATTTCTGCTCGATGTACGAGAACCCAATGAAATAGCCATTTGCAGTATTGGTAACGCAACTCATATTCCAATGAATATGCTCCCTTTATATCTAGATAAAATTCCAGATGAAATCGATATTGTTATTTATTGTCATCACGGCAGACGTAGCCTAACTGTTGCTCATTATTTAGCAGAAAACGGGTTTGATCCTAACTTTCTCTATAATCTTACAGGAGGGATTGATGCTTGGGCGCTAACAATTGATAAACAGATGACAAGGTACTAAAATGCCCGTTATCAAACGGGCTTTTCTTTATTACTTTACTTTACCTTGCTATGCTTATTCTTGAGGCATCACCCAATAACCATTTTGGTTATGCGTTTTCATATAATCTTTAAATTGTTGAGATTGATAAATACGCTTCACATCTTGAGCCCATCGACTATTTTCGTTTCCTTCATTCACTACAACCATAATTTCCAAGTCAGGAATGATGGTTTCAGAAAGTAATGCTTTGTTCGAGTCAATATTAGCAGAATAAACAATGCTACCTGGAATTACCGCAAAATCTAATTCATTAAGCACTCTAGGAATATTGGCCGAATCCATTTCAATAATTTCAATACCTGCAATATTTTGAGCAATATCATTTTTACTAACAATAATTGGGTTGGTATTATTTTTTAATTTTATCCAACCAGCTTTTTCTAGTAGATTATATGAACGAGCAGCATTAGAAGCATCTTGTGGAATAGCAACTTTTGCTCCTGAAAAAACTTGCGTTAGTGAGGTGAACTTATTTGAAAATATTGCCGCAGGTACCGATGGTACATGCACAACCGGTTTTAAATTTGCTTTACGCTGGGCATTAAATACATTCATATAAGCTGTGTGCTGTGCGACGGTTAAATCAATACTACCTTCACTTAAAGCTACATCTGATTCAAGTAAATGCGGAAAATTCACTAATTTAACCTTATAACCCTCTGATTCAAGTATGGGTTTAACAGCATCATTAAAAAGATCGTTATATGGACCTGGTGATACGCCCATGCTAATTTCTTTTTTTGTCTGATTATCGACTTGTTTAGACGAATTATCACAACCAGAGGTCAAAAACACTGAACTAGCAACTAAAACGACTGATATGTATTTAAATATTTTTTGTTTGATAAACGCATTTTTCATTTTAGCTATCCTCTATAAGCTATAAGCATTAAATACACTCTAGCACAGAAAAAAGCATTTATTTATTCCAAGTAATTCTATCTTATAACTATATGGAATAAGATATAAAAAACGATTATTAGAGCAACAATTTAACCTGTGATACCGTTAGATATATCAATTATTGTCAATCGTTGAATATGCTATAAAAACACCTGCAATAAATGATTCAGCCAAATTGCCTAAGCAAGCACTTATTCAACTAGAACAAAATAAATAGGTGATGAACAATGATTAAATTTGAACATGTCTCAAAACAATATGAAAGAAATGGCGTCACTACACAAGCTTTAAACGATATTAATTTAACCATCAGTAAAGGTGATATTTATGGCATTATTGGTTACAGCGGTGCAGGTAAAAGTACCTTAGTGCGCTTAATTAACTTTCTTGAAAAGCCAACACAAGGCAATGTCATTATTCAAAATAAAGTATTAAATCAATTATCTAGTACTGAATTACGTCAAACCCGCCAAAAAATCGGTATGATCTTTCAGCATTTTAATTTGCTTGAATCAAAAACCGTATTTGAAAATATTGCTATTCCTTTAATTTTAATCAAAAAAGATAAACATTCAATTAAACAAAAAGTCTATGAACTTTTGGAATTTGTTGGATTAAGTGATAAAGCTAACAGCTATCCCAAAGAGCTTTCTGGTGGACAAAAACAGCGCATTGGTATCGCCCGAGCATTAGCCAACGATCCTGATATTTTACTATGTGATGAAGCAACTTCAGCACTTGATCCACAAACCACTCAAGCTATTTTAGATTTAATCAAAAAAATTAATGAAAAATATAAAATAACAGTCGTGTTAATCACTCACGAAATGCATGTAATTGAACAAATTTGCCATAAAGTTGCAGTAATGGAAAAAGGCAAAATCATTGAACAAGGTAATGTACTTGAGGTATTTGGACAACCAAAACACCAAACTACTCAAAATTTTGTTAGCTCAGTGATCAACAATCAAATTCCAAATGGTGTTGTAGAAAATCTGTTAGAAATAGAAGGTAAAAAAGACAATATTAAATTATTTAAGCTCGAATTCTTAGGGCGATCTGCGTCAGAACCCGTGATGAATTCCCTTATACTGCAACAAAAAGTTATCGTCAATATTTTGTTTGCCCATATGTCAGAAATCGAAAAAACGGTTTTAGGTAGTATGTTTGTTCAACTAAAAGGTAACGATAGTAATATCAAACAATCAGTACATTACTTACGTGAGCGCGGTGTTCAAGTCACTGAAATTAAACATTGGGAGATGAGTAAAAATGGAAATATTTAATACTATAATTGACTATTTGGCTTCTTGCTTTGCAACATCAGTAACCACTGAACAATTTGTTCAAGCATCCTATGACACCCTAATTATGGTAGTTTTCTCCTTAATTTTAGGTTCATTAATCGGAATTCCACTTGGTATTTGCTTAGTTACAACAAGACCTTATGGACTATTAGAAAATCGTCGAGTGTTTCGTATTATCAACCCGATTATTAATATAGTTCGCTCATTGCCTTTTATTATTTTATTAGTTGCTATCCAACCTTTGACAAAGGTCATTGTAAATAGCTCTATTGGCACTATAGCAGCAATTGTTCCGTTAACATTTTATGTTGCTCCTTACATTGCTAGATTAGTTGAAAATTCATTACTTGACGTGAATAGTGGTATTATTGAAGCGGCTCAATCAATGGGAGCGACACCAATACAAATTATTTGGTATTTTATGTTACCAGAGGCATTTAGCTCTTTAATTTTAACGCTTACAACTGCTACTATAGGTTTAATTGGTGCTACAGCGATGGCTGGTGCTATTGGTGCTGGAGGTATTGGTGATTTAGCTGTGTCATACGGTTATCAACGTTTTGATAATACTGTTACTTATATCTGCGTTTTGATCTTAGTTATCGCTATACAATTTATTCAAAGCACCGGTAATTACTTAGCCCGTAAAGCACGGCATGAATAAAACACATAATCACTTTTAGTTATGCATGATGAGTAAAAAATGGGGGAGCTAAAATATAACTTTCCCCATTTGTTATTTAGAAAAATAACCTTAATTATCTTTTATCTCTCTAATAAGATATTTTACGTAAAACCTCTATTTGCCTATAAAAATCAACTATCGAGTATAAAAACTGTTTATTTACCAGTTATACACAAATAGGCAATACGTTTAATTGATTTCTTTATTTACAAATATCAAGTAAAATAAACAAAATTTTACCATTCTAGTAATCTAGGAAATCAATGTGACAAACGCATTACAACAAAATTTGGTTGAAATTCACGATATGTCTTTTTATCGTGGAACAAGGCCTATTTATAAAAATATGAGTTTGAATGTCCCTAAAGGAAAAGTGACAGCAATCATGGGACCTTCAGGAATTGGTAAAACCACACTACTAAGGCTCATTGGTGGTCAATTAAAACCGCAGTCAGGAAAAATTTTATTCGATGGTGAAGACATTCCAAGCATGTCTCGCTCCCGACTTTATGAAGTACGCAAACGCATAAGTATGTTATTCCAATCGGGGGCTTTATTTACTGATCTAACTGTATTTGACAATGTTGCTTACCCGCTACGTGAGCACTTCAAATTACCTGAACCTATATTGCATAATTTAGTCTTAATGAAATTACAAGCTGTTGGTTTACGTGGTGCAGCTCAAATGATGCCAGCCGAACTATCAGGTGGTATGGCCAGGCGAGCCGCTTTAGCTAGAGCCATTGCGCTTGATCCTGATTTAATTATGTTTGATGAACCTTTTGCTGGGCAAGATCCTATATCTATGGGTGTTATTGTTAAACTGATATCTGAAATAAACCAATCATTAGGATTAACCTGCATTGTTGTGAGCCATGATGTGAGCGAAGTACTCAGTATTGCAGATCATGCTTATATTGTAGCTGAACAGCATATTATTGCAGGCGGTACACCACAGCAATTGCGTGATAATGATGATTTACGAGTAAAGCAATTCCTTGACGGATTGGCTGATGGTCCAGTACCTTTTCATTATCCTGCTGAAGATTACAAATTAGACCTAAGCAGAGGTACAAAATAATGTTAAATTTACTGGCAAAATTAGGACAATGGTTTATTGATATCATTGCGATGATTGGTCGTTCTGGTGTGATGCTCTTTAGGGCATTAATTGGTAAGCCACAATTTAATAAACAATTTCCATTACTCATTAAGCAATTTTATTTTGTTGGAGTACAATCACTCACTATTATTATTGTTTCTGGTCTTTTTATTGGCATGGTTTTGGCCTTGCAAGGTTATTTTATTCTGACCACTTTTGGTGCTGAAGCCAGCCTTGGAATGATGGTAGCCCTTGCCTTACTCCGAGAGTTAGGTCCTGTTGTTGCAGGTTTGCTGTTTGCAGGTCGTGCTGGCTCTGCATTAACGGCTGAAATCGGTTTAATGAAAGCCACTGAACAATTATCAAGTTTAGAAATGATGGCAATTGATCCATTACGACGTATTATTGCACCTCGTTTTTGGGCTGGTTTTTTCAGTATGCCATTTTTAACTGCAATTTTTGTTACCGTTGGTATTTTAGGTGGTGCGCTTGTAGGTGTTGATTGGAAAGGTATTGATGCAGGCTTTTTTTGGTCATCTATTCAAAGTAATGTTGATTGGTGGCATGATTTAGGTAACTGTTTTGTAAAAAGCTTTGCATTTGCCATTGCCAGCACTTGGATTGCACTTTTCAATGGTTATGATTGTGTACCAACATCAGAAGGAATTAGTCGAGCAACAACAAGTACTGTTGTTTATTCATCATTAGTTATTTTGGGGTTAGATTTTATTTTAACCGCATTAATGTTTAGTCATTGAGGTCATTAAACATGAGTCGTAAAATCGAAATTACAGTAGGATTATTTATGGTACTGGTCATTTGTTCAGTGCTATTTTTATGTTTTAAAGTAACCGATCCAACATCATTTGCTAGCCATAATTCCTATCGAGTTTATGCTGTATTTGATAATATTGGGGGATTAAAAGCACGTTCTCCTATCAAAATTGGTGGGGTAGTCATTGGTCGCGTCAGTAATATTTCGCTAAATTCGTCAAATGGCAATCAATACAAACCTTATGTAGCCATGGATATTGATGCACAATATAATAAAATTCCAAGTTCAAGTTCACTTTCAATTAAGACATCTGGAATACTTGGAGAACAGTTTATTGATATCAATATAGGCGTTGATAGAGAAACAGAATTTAGTATTGACGCATCAGGCGTTGATCCAGCTGTTTTAGCTAAAGCTAAAGCAGAAAAAAATAAAACTCCGCCATATTTACTCGAAGGTTTTGTTGTGCAAAACACTACACCTGCTCTAGTTTTAGAAGATCTCATTGGTAAATTCCTTTACAGTATAGGAGGCTCATCAGATAAAGACAAAGCCAACAAAGATAAAAAAGAAGATACAATTGAAAACTAAGGAGTTAACATGTTAAACAAATTTAAAACAACCATTTTTTTAGTATTAGCTTTATTGTTTAGTTCTACAGCTTTTGCTGAAAACGATCCCTATAAAGAAATGCAAGTTGCTGCTGATAAGATTTTTAGCACCATGAATGCACAATCTGCAGCTTTAAAATCAAACCCTAACAAACTCAAAGAGATTGTAAAATCGGATCTATTACCTTATGTACAAGTCAAATATGCTGGCGCATTGATTTTAGGTAATTATTATAAAAGTGCAACAGAGGCACAACGCACAGCTTATTTCGCGGCTTTTGAAAACTATCTGGTACAAGCTTTTGCTCAAGCATTATCTATGTATAATGGTCAAACCTATCAAGTTGAATCGCCAAAAGATTTAACTGGCAAAACACTTATTTCCATTCGTGTTTTATTAAATCAACCGGATAAAAATCAACAACCATTACGTATTGATTTTCAATGGCGTAAAAACTCTGTCACTGGCGAATGGAAAGCTTATGATTTAGTTGCTGAAGGTGTAAGCATGATCACCACAAAACAAAATGAATGGTCAACTATTTTACGTCAAAACGGTATTGATGCATTAACTAAGCAATTAACTGATCTTTCAAATCGCAATATTGATCCAAATGCTAAACAAAAAGGTTAGTCGATAATGTCGCGAATCAAAACAGAACAGCAACAAGATATATTGTGTTTACAGGGTGAACTTGATGTTCACTCTTTAAACGATTTGTGGTCAACACAAAATACTATTTTAAATGGTGTAAAATGCATTGATGTTGCGCAACTTACTCGAGTTGATTCTTCAGGGCTCGCAACTTTAATTTATTTTTGCAATAAATATCATGTAAAGCTCAAAGGTATTAATCCTCAGCTACAAACATTAATTACATTGTATGATCTACAACCTGTAATTGATATTTAAAAAATTTTAATTTTTATACTTAAACACATAGTTACCTGAAACTTTTTAACAAAAAATACCCCCCATAATTTACATTAATGATGAGTATGAATAATGGATAAACAAGAAATTATAAACAAATTAAAAAATTCGCTTGAACTTGATGATGTACATGTCCTAACCGATGATGGAAGCCATTTCCAAGTTATTGCTGTAGGAGAATTATTTGCCGATTTAAATCGAGTGAAAAAACAACAAGCAATCTATGCCCCTTTAGCTGAATTTATTAATGATAACCGTATTCATGCGCTTTCTATAAAGACTTATACCCCCACTGAATGGCAACGAGAACGCAAACTTATGGGATTATAACCATTTCTTAGCATGATAATCCCTTGAATTAATTGTTTTCGCCACCATATTATGTTGTATCAATAGACAACACCATTTGTATAAAGGTATCGCTACATGACTAATCCATTATTAACAGATGCACCATTACCCCTTTTTTCACAAATTAAACCCGAACATGTTTTGCCTGCTATACAAGAAACTTTAAAAAACTGCAGAAATACCATTGAAGCAGTATTAAAGCAAAACAGCGAATATACTTGGGATAACTTAATTCAACCAATTGATGAAGCAGACGAAAAGTTTAGTCGCGCTTGGTCACCTATTAGCCACCTTAATTCAGTTAAAAATAGCCCTGAATTACGTGAGGCTTATGAAGCTTGTCTGCCATTACTATCTGAGTACAGCACATGGGTTGGGCAACATAGACCTTTATATCAAGCTTATAAGCAACTCAAAGAGAGCGAACAATATGCTACTTTAACCAAAGCACAGAAAAAAGTGGTTGATAATGCATTACGTGATTTTGAATTATCTGGAATTGGCTTACCTGATGACAAACAGAAACGTTACGGTGAAATTGTTACAAAATTATCAGAATTATCCTCAAAATATAGTAACAATGTGCTAGATGCCACCATGGGATGGTCAAAATTAATTACCGATATCAAAGAACTATCTGGCATACCTGAAAGTGCGCTTTCTGCCGCAAAAGAGCAGGCTAAATTAAAAGATAAAGAGGGTTGGTTATTAACTTTAGATATACCAAGTTATCTTCCTGTGATGAGCTACTGTGATAATCGTGATTTACGATTTGAACTTTACCAAGCCTATAATACTCGCGCGTCAGATCAAGGACCAAACGCAGGTAAGTGGGATAACACTGAAATTATCAAACAAATCTTAACGCTTCGTAATGAGCTTGCACTACTACTAGGCTTCGATAATTATGCTAATAAATCACTAGCAACAAAAATGGCAAGCTCAACCACTCAAGTAATTGAGTTTTTGAACAATTTAGCCACTAAAGCTAAACCACAAGGTGAAAAAGAGTTAGCAGATCTTAAACGTTATGCCTATGAGTTTTTTGGCGCAAGTGATATCAAACCATGGGATATAGCTTATTATAGTGAAAAGCAGAAACAGCATTTGTACGCTATCAACGATGAAGAATTGCGTCCTTATTTCCCTCAACAACGAGTTATTAATGGTTTATTTGAAGTAGTGCATCGCATTTTTGGTATTACAGCCAAAGAGCGACAAGGCGTTGAAGTTTGGGATCCTGAAGTTAAATTCTATGATCTCTTTTCCGCAAACGGTGAGTTAAAAGGTAGTTTCTATCTTGATTTATATGCACGTGAACATAAGCGTGGCGGTGCTTGGATGGATGATTGTATTGGTCGTATGCGTTTTGCTGATGGTCATGTACAAAAACCTGTTGCCTATTTAACTTGTAACTTCAATCGCCCTGTTGGTGATAAACCAGCACTATTTACACACGACGAAGTCACAACCCTTTTTCATGAATTTGGTCATGGTTTACACCACATGTTAACCGAAATTGATACTTCATCAGTTTCTGGTATTAATGGGGTGCCATGGGATGCTGTTGAATTACCCAGTCAATTTTTAGAAAACTGGTGCTGGCAGCCTGAAGCGCTTGCATTTATATCTGGGCATTATCAAACTGGTGAACCGCTACCAACTAATATGTTAGAAAAAATGCTAGATGCTAAAAACTATCAAGCAGCACTATTTATTTTACGCCAATTGGAATTTGGTCTTTTTGACTTTAAATTACATACACAAAAAGATCCAGATATTTTAAACACATTAGCCGAAGTAAGAAAGCAAGTCGCTGTTGTGCCTACTGTTGAATGGGGTCGATTCCCGCATGCTTTTAGTCATATCTTTGCTGGTGGTTATGCTGCAGGTTATTACAGCTATTTATGGGCTGAAGTATTATCTGCTGATGCATTTTCACGTTTTGAAGAAGAAGGAATTTTCAACGCTAAAACAGGCAATGCATTTCTTGATAACATCTTATCGCAAGGCGGTAGCGATGAACCAATGACACTATTCAAAAACTTCCGAGGTCGCGAACCTCAACTTGAAGCATTACTCCGTCATTATGGTATCCACTAGTCCTAACTTAGCTCAGCTAAAATTGTTAGCTGAGCAGTGGTTATCCACACATGTTGCTCTTCCATTCACTCTTGTTACCCAAAACAATCAACTTCAGTTACAAAAAACTGACGAACCAAAACTAGGGGCAATATGCGTAAATTTTGTTTCTGGAACAATGGCTCATCGTCGCCAATTTGGTGGTGGACGTGGCGAAGCGATTGCTAAAGCGGTAGGTATCAAAGGTGAGTATTTACCTACAGTTCTTGATACCACGGCAGGGCTTGGTCGAGATGCATTTGTTTTAGCATCAATCGGTTGCCATGTCACTATGTTTGAAAGACATCCTGTTGTTGCTGCATTGCTAGAAGATGGCTTGCAGCGTGCCTACCAAGATCCCCAAATCGGTAGTTGGCTTGAGCAACATTTGCGTTTAATTTATCATTCAAGCATTGAGGGATTGAGTACTTACCCTGAAAAACCTGATGTTATTTATCTCGATCCAATGTTTCCACATCGACAAAAAAGTGCACTTGTCAAAAAAGAGATGCGCATTTTTCAACAATTAGTGGGCAGTGATAATGATGCAGATAGCCTATTAGAACCAGCAAGAAAATTAGCAAAAAAACGAGTTGTAGTAAAAAGACCCGATTATGCACCGTTTTTAGCTAATCAAAAACCAACGGCCGAAGTTAAAACTAAAAATCACCGTTTTGATATATATACACCTTTAGAGTAATACAAGGATATTGTTTAAATTATGCGATTAGATAAATTTCTCGCTCATCACTTAGGCGCTAGCCGCACTATTGTAACCAAAGAACTCAAAGCTAAAAAAGTGACTGTCGATGGTGAAATTATAAAATCAGGTGCTTATCAATTATCGCCAGAGCAGATTGTTCAATATGATGGTTACCAAATTGAGCAAATTACAGCTCAACGCTATTTCATGCTCAACAAACCGCAAGGCTATGTCTGCTCGACTGACGATCCTGACCACCCTACTATACTTTATTTTATTGATGAACCTATGCCTGAAAAATTGCATGCAGCAGGTAGGCTTGATCTTGATACTACAGGACTTGTTCTGCTTACTGATGATGGTAAGTGGTCACACCGTATTACATCACCCAAACACCATTGCGAAAAAGTCTATCTAGTAACGGTTGAACAGCCATTATGTATTGAACTGATTGATATATTTAAAAATGGTATCCAATTAAAAAATGAGAAATCACTTACCAAACCAGCAAAATTAAATATTATTGATGACTTTCACGCTGAATTAACTATTAGTGAAGGACGATATCATCAAGTTAAACGCATGTTTGCAGCAGTCAATAATCATGTTATTGAATTGCATCGTAAACAAATAGGCAAGGTAATTGTTGATATACCTGAAGGTGAATATCGACCACTTACACAAAATGAAATTGATTCATTTAACTAATATTAATAATGACTAGCTATGACTTTATGTAATCTTATTACATTAGCATTATTTTAAGCATAAAAAATCTGAAAGAGGTCAAGCATGATTTATCAACTAGACAATTTACACCCCAAAATCGACACAAACTGTTTTATTGCAAAATCGGCCGATATTATTGGCGATGTCACCTTAGCCAAAGGTGTTTCTATTTGGTTCAACGCTGTTTTACGCGGTGATATTGCTCCCATACATATTGGTAAAAATAGCAATGTGCAAGATAATACTACCATCCATATTGAAACAGATATCCCTTGTATTGTTGGCGAGAATGTCACTATTGGGCATAATGTCATCCTACATAGTTGCACCATTGAAGATAATGTATTAATTGGTATGGGTAGTACTGTATTAAACAATGCCAAAATTGCAAAAAATTGCCTTGTTGGTGCCAACTCGCTAGTAACACACACTATACCTTATGAAGAAGGTTGTTTAATTATGGGATCGCCCGCAAAAGTTATTCGCAAATTAACTAAGGCTGAAATTACAGCAAATATCACTAATGCACAGCGGTATGTACAAAATGGTATAAGATTTAAAACTACCCTACTTCCTGTTGCATAATAACCCAACAATAAATTGCGTTTTAGACGGTATTGGCTCTGTGAGCAAGCACAATTTATGATAAAATGCTAGCTATTTTAATAGCAATAGTTTTTAGGTACTTGTTTGAAAAAGCCCAAAATGACAAAAAAACAGATCATCACTCAATTGATTCTACTAACAATAATAGGTTTATCTGTTTGTTTATTTTTATCACAATTCAGTTACGATCCATCTGATCCTGGTTGGTCTCGTACGGCTTGGCACTACCCTATTAGTAATTTTGGCGGTTATATTGGTGCATACATCTGTGACGTTCTTTTTCAATTTTTAGGCTTTATTGCTTATAGCCTACCTTTTATCGCTATTTTTATTTGTTTACAGTCAATCGTTTATTTTTATAAACATGCTAATGATCCTATAAACTACTTTAGTCTTTCATTTCGGATTATTGGTGTTTTAGCATTTATATTTAGTGCTACAGGATTTTTTGCTTTAAATATTGCTGATTCTGAACAATTTGAAGCGGGCGGTTATTTAGGTGCGATAGTCATCGAAAGCCTTTTACCAATTATAGATAGTATTACTTTATCCTTAATTCTTCTTGGAACTTGCTTGGCCTGTGTCACATTATTAACTGGATTATCATGGTTGAATCTAATTGAAAAATTAGGTGCTTTTGTCATGATTTTACTACTACCGATTAGATGGTTAATTAAGCCTCGCACAACCGATAAATTTGAACAGCCAGATCCTCTAAATGAAAAACCAATAGCGCAGACTAATGAGGAAACAAAAGATCCTCAATTTACAATACCTTTTGATACAAAACTAGATAAAAAATCAGATGATAATACCAATATCATTCCAACATCAAATGCTATCTCTAGTGCTGAAACAGCTCAAAATCAGACTGCAAATACTATCGTACCAGCTGAAGATAAAACAATCTCAATAAAAACAACCGATGAATTAATCAAATCATCCCACAAAGATACTCAAGTACCGCAGTCAACAACAGCGCCTCTAACAAGTGATAATCCACAAAATAAAGAGCTCGATCCTAACGAGATTTTATCTCGCCTTGAATCAATTATTCAAAACATGAATGGAAACAAAGCTACTCCAGATCAAGAGCAAACCTTGTCTTCATCAATAGAACAAATAAAACAGGTAATACAAACACAAAAATCAGAAGAAAAATTACCATTCGATGAACCAGAAAAATACACAATTTCAGATGCACCAAGTAAACCACTGTTTACACCAGTACACAACGAACCCAAAATTAATTTTACTAATGAACAAACACCGTTTGAATCATCCATCAACCTTTCAGCTATAGAAACAACTGAAACCAAACAACCATTTATTCAAGAACCACAGGTTATTACAAGTACAAAAGACACTGCATCTATAGAAGATACACAAAACATAACAGATACAAAGACTGAAACTGAAATAAAAGAAGTGAAAGCAGACGTAGAGCAACTAGAATATGTTGACACTGAAGCACTAAAAAAAGCAAATCCAATTATTGACGATATCTATCCTGAAGAAGATCGTGTTGAAGATATTCAGCATAATCATTTCAATGAAAATGACGAAGATAGCTTAATTCATCCGTTATTAAGACGTAATGATAAACCGTTACCTAAACCGACTACGCCACTACCGTCACTGAACTTATTAACTGCACCACCAACAGCTCGAATCGAAGTCGATCATGGTGCCTTAAACGCAATGTCGGAAATGATTGAAAAAAGTTTGTCGGATTATCGAGTTAAGGCTAAAGTGGTCGATTATTTACTAGGACCAGTGATTACTCGATTTGAAATTGAACTTGCACCGGGTATCAAAGCAGCACGAATTTCAACGCTAGATCGTGACTTAGCGCGATCATTATCAATGCCATCGGTTCGTGTAGTTGAAGTTATTCCGGGAAAACCTTATGTAGGTATTGAATTACCCAATAAAAATCGTCAAACAGTTTATTTTAGAGAAGTTTTAGATAGCCCTCAATTTAAAGATGCTCAATCGCCGTTAACTGTCGTATTAGGGAAAGATATCGCTGGGCAATCAGTGGTTGCTGATCTTGCTAAAATGCCTCATTTACTTGTTGCTGGCACTACTGGCTCGGGTAAATCAGTTGGTGTTAATGCGATGATTTTAAGTATTTTATATAAATCACAACCTGAAGATGTCAGGTTTATTATGATTGACCCAAAAATGCTAGAGTTATCTATTTATGAAGGAATACCACATTTATTAACACAAGTGGTTACTGATATGAAAGATGCCGCTAATGCATTAAATTGGTGTGTTAACGAAATGGAACGACGCTATCGTCTAATGTCAGCATTAGGTGTGCGTAATATTGCTGGTTATAACGAAAAAATAAAATTAGCAGAACAAATGAGCAGACCAATTCCCGATCCACTTTGGAAACCAACTGATAGTATGGATCTTAATATGCCGACACTCGAAAAATTACCCTATATTGTGGTCATGGTCGATGAGTTTGCTGATTTGATTATGGCTGTCGGTAAAAAAATCGAAGAACTAATTGCACGGCTTGCTCAAAAAGCGCGAGCAGCAGGTATTCATCTAGTCTTAGCCACACAACGTCCATCGGTGGATGTCATTACGGGCTTAATCAAAGCGAATATACCAACTCGTATCGCTTTTACAGTATCAAGCAAAATTGATTCTCGCACTATTTTAGATCAAATGGGAGCAGAATCATTACTTGGTATGGGGGATATGCTTTATTTAGCCCCTAATAGCTCCATTCCAATTCGTGTTCACGGTGCATTTGTGCGTGATGAAGAAGT
This sequence comes from Gilliamella intestini, assembly GCF_900094935.1. GTDB lineage: Bacteria > Pseudomonadota > Gammaproteobacteria > Enterobacterales > Orbaceae > Gilliamella > Gilliamella intestini. The sequence goes on along the minus strand of NZ_FMBA01000009.1, from coordinate 37,590 downwards.
GCACGCCGTTGTGCAAGATTGGAAAGCTCGTGGCACACCAAAATACGTTGAAAATGTCACTGTTGCGGCCGATGATAGCGAAAATGGCAATTCAAACTCGTCAGATGAAGAACTCGATCCATTATTTGATCAAGTTGTTGCTTTTGTCATAGAAACACGAAGAGCTTCTATCTCTAGCGTACAACGAAAATTTAGAATTGGCTACAACCGAGCAGCTCGAATTGTCGAACAAATGGAAGTAGAAGGCATTATTAGCGCCCCAAGCCATAATGGAAATCGGGAAGTACTAGCTGTATCAACACATAACGATTATTAGTTTTATCACACGCCAATCCATTTAAGCGAGTGGCTTGGTGTTTACATCATAGCATCATGCAAACTAATTAAATTAAATCCCTATAGGTAACCAATAATAATGAGTGATTATTCTCAGCAAGTAGCATTATTAGAATTACAACTCAATAATGACTCTAACCGATGTTTACCTGCGCAATTAGCAACCAAAGCATTAATCAAAGAAATTTGCTTATCACCAAAACCCGGATTAGTTGATATGAATAATAGTGGTGCACATCGTGATATGGATTTCCAGACCTTTATTCAAAGTATTAGTGCTATTTGTGTCTGGTTTGAACGTTTTTACCAATATGGTAAAACATCAGCTTTGCACGATAACAACCTATTTTTAGCTGGTATTAGACCTATTGGTATTGAGTGCGAACAAGCGATGTTTAAAGCCACCAATCAAGTTAATACTCATAAAGGCGGGATATTTGCCTTTGGTTTGCTACTCGGTGCTATTGGCAAGTTAGAGCAATTAAACTTACCAATCAATATACAAAGCATTTGTAACGAAGTTTCATCCATTTGCCAAGGCATTGTTCAAAGCGAGCTAAAACAAAATAATCTAACAAACTCTGTAGGTGAAAAGTTATTTAAACGCCATAACCTTACAGGAGCAAGAGGAGAAGCAGAATCAGGTTATGCAACAGTTAGAAATATCTCACTGCCTATCTTTCAACAAATGCAAAAGAACAGCTATGATGAAGAAACTTGCTTATTACAAGCGATGTTACATTTACTTGCTTTTAATCAAGACACTAATGTAGTTTCTCGAGGTGGACTTGATGGCTTGGCCTTTGTACAAGAACAAGCGAAAAATCTCATCAAACAAGGTGGCATAATCAATCCAAAAGTACGAGAAAATTTATATCAACTTGATAGTGAATTAATAAAACGCAATTTAAGCCCTGGCGGATCGGCGGATTTAATTGCAATTACTTGGTTTTTGTCTCAATATAATGGATAAAACAAGGCAATAAAAAGATAAGATTTATTGATATAAAAAGTAATTAAAAATAACAGAATTTAATATTTAACACTATTCTCCAATTAATTTTGGGGCTTTAATATCGGCCCCAATTAATATAACCAAAGATGAGTAATAATTATTGATTAATAAAATAGCTCACCTTATGTGCTTCAGTCGGTAGAGGAACTTCCCATTTATTTAATAACCGCTGAATTGCTTTATTTGGCAGCGTAGTATCTCGTGCTGAATTACGGCGATATAACTCTTTTTCTGGTTGTTCAAGATAGACAATTTCCACATTCGCATGATAAGCATAAAGCAAATCGAGTGCTTTTTGACGCATCTCTTGCGATAAGTGGGTCGCATTCCAAATAAAAGGTTGTTTTGTTCTTAACCACTGTTTAACCTTTGCTAACACAAACTGAATAACCAGCCCTTCGTTTTCACCGTGCTTTAGTTTTAGCTCAGATCTAGCATCATCATAAGAAGCAACATCCCATGTTGGATAATGTTTACTCACCCAACTATTTTTACCCGATGCAGGTAAACCAGCTAGCATAATCACCATAGATCCTTCTTGAGGATATAATGCATAATCAGGTAATACATTACTGCCTCGAAAATATTGAATGCGAGTATAATCATCAACAAATTGGCGAGGGTGATATAAACATCCTTCTTCAAAGGCCAACTGTTTAAATAATTCAACTTCATCAAGCGATCTTTTTTTATCAGCACAAATACGACCTTCCATATCTGCTTTAGCTTGTAAACACAACATCCAAATAGGCAATTGCCACGATAAACGGTGAATTAAATATTCGGGTGATTTATTTCTTACGCTATCACTTAAAGCAAAAAAAGGCACTTGATGTACACTAATGATTCGGCAGATTTGTTCCCGCAAATCAAATGGCACCCCCATTCGCCATAATAATATACGACTACGGATCTCGCCTTTTTTGGAATGCCTTGGTTGTGTAATTTTACCTGTCAACTCATCTATGACGGTGGTTTCTGGCTTAGCGATATCATGTAATAAAGCAGTCATAAATAATACAAACTGCTCATCTTCTGTTGCGTTGGTAAACTCTTCTTGCGTTAATAATGCACGCACAACCATTTGCGTATGAACCCAAACGTTCCCCTCTCCATGATGCGAGGGATCTTGTGGCGTTATTATCAAACTATTCAATTCAGGAATACAGGTTAACCATGGGCTAAAATCATCTGTTGCCAACGTACTTGCTATTTGTTGTTTTAGTGCTTGGTAATTCATAATTTACCTCCGTTTAGGCATCCATTATTCCAATTCACTGTTAATTGAGGTGTATATAACTCAACATGTTGAGCCAATTGGTTTGGAATAAAAGGCTGTTCACTATGGTGTTGCCCTGCATCTAAAATCGCCTGAACAAAATCCTGCCTAACCCATTTTAATCGATCAATGGTTTGTTCTTCCGATTCGATTTTAAGATATAACCCTTCCATCAAGTCAGAGTTATCGCATTGTTGCCAAGCTTTGCTTAAGTCAAGCTTTTCACGCATCACCATTTGTTCAAAGCAAGTACGCCAATTGGCTGTTTTAGCTAAAGATGGCTTGACTAATGCCAATAAATCGCTCAATTTAGAAGGTGCAATCCCTGCAAATAGCACAGGTACCGATAAAATAGGACCACCAGCCAATAACTTATGTCGCTTTAAAGTCGATAAAAAACAGTTTTGTTGCCTATCCCAAATATCAAATTCACAAAAATAGTGCGGTAAAGCATCATAAAAGATAGCGTGCTTTTTATGTAACCATTCGCCATACAAAATATAACGATCTTCTAAACGCTCAAGTAACCAACGTTCATGTACCACTGCCCAGTGTTTTAGTAGGTTGAATTGTCGTTTTCTTGCACCACCCAATAAATAGTGCCCTCGTGATTGTAATAATAATTCACCATAAGCAGAAAAACTAATTGCACAATTTGCGCCATCCAGCTTTTCTTCAACAACAATATATTTACCTGCAAGTAGGCTATAAGGACGTTGCCCATGTTCACTATCACCAAACTGTAGGCGTGAGCTTTCTAGGTGCGGTGTTCGTGGATATTTAATTAATTCTAAATTTTGAATATAAGATTCCATTGTCATGATGTTTTCTCCAAAAAAATAAGGGAAAACCGACAAGGCAAAAATCTATAGATTGAATTGTGACGAAGGGGCTTAGATAATACTAAGCAAAAGACAATATGATAGAAGGTACCATGTCGGCATTAAGATAAAGTGTTAACTAAAGGCATTTTGCCACCTCATTAAAATTAAAGTTTAAGGTTAAAAAACGGCGCCATTATTAACGGCTGTTAATTATTTGTCAAGTTTAATTGTAATAATTAATTAAGAAATTAAACCAATAATCGATGGTAAATATTACTTTTGCACTAATCTCTATTACGATTTGAATTCCATTGATTCAAATGATTTTCTACTTAATGAAAAGATAATAATATTCAATAAAGCTGAATTCTTGGGAGTAACTTATGAAGGTAAAAATTGTACAATTTTCCATGACACAATTAGTCATTATTAACATTATAGTTCACCTTTATTATAATATAAAACGGTCAATAAACTGGTTAAACAGCAACAAGATAACAATATGTTAGATTGCTATAAATACCAAAGTTATCGCATTTACTATCCCAATCCTAATACCACTTCGTTGTAAGATAAACAGTATATTGATTTTGTCATATCAATTGATAGACCAATTGCGGAAAATCCTTATGATGTTATCAATAAGACCATACTACCACTACACTGAGCTAATGCTAAGGACGCCTGCTCAAGAAAAAATAATCAAGCTATTATTTACTTATTCACAATACGTCTACACAAGATAGGAAGTAAATGGTTACTTTCCGCTAATTTTCCATTATGTAAATGTAATTCCTAATATTCGATCACAAGGCATGATAACCGATGTTTATCTGCCATTAGCATAAAAAAATTGATTATCAATTTAAAAGAGTAGAAAATTGATTATTTAGGTGAATAATCTGTACCAAAATAATGTTCACTAATTTTCGACAACTTGCCATTATTGATAATTTGTTGTATCCCTTGGTTAATATCTTTAATTAACTGTTCACCTTTAGCATCTTTACTGATCAATAAATAACTGTATGGCGAACCAATACGATCAGTATCATCTTGGTTTAATTCTATTATTTTTAGATTAAGATTATATTCAGTAATCAATTGCGATAGCATCACTTTATCGATTAATTGAAAATCATATTGTCCAGTTTCAACATGCTGAAGTACAGGCAATAAATCAGCTTCACTATAAACAATTTTAACAGGATTATTTGGATGTTGTTCATTATATAACTCTAATGCGGTAGCATAATTCAGTCCCGGCGTCACTTCGGTTGATTTGCCATTAAGATCGGTAAACTGTTTAATATTGTTATTTTTTGTTGCAACTGCAATAGCATATTGATTTTTAAAAATAGGATCAGAATAGAAATACTTTTCTTTCCGTTTTTCATTCATGGCAAAATTATTAGCCCCTACCTGATAACGCTGCGAATCGAGCCCCGCTAAAACTGATGGAAATTCAGTAATTTCAAAGCTAATCTCATATTGAGGTAGATTTGCAAATATTGCTTTTACCACATCAATATCATACCCCATTAGCTCACCTTTCTTATCTACCGTGGTGAAAGGACTTGGGGCCCCAGATGTTGCAATAATAATTTTTTCTTTACCTTTTGCTTGCGTATCTTTATTTTGATTATCACAGCCAGTTAAAAATAAAGTTCCTACTAATAAAATATTTAACCACTTTTTGTAATTCATAACACTATTTTCTCCTTAAATTTGACTTAATCTTGCCAACGGATTGATTGAACTGTTTTTATCTACATTTTAAATAAAACCCATGTTTCTCATTTCAGTTAGATGATCGGATTGATAACGAACCATGCCCGTTTTCATTACTTCAAAGCCTAAATTTTTATAAAACTCGACGGTTTGTGGGTGGGTGTAAAGAATAATATTGCACTGTGTTACCTGCTCAACAAGCTTATCAACTATCAGCCTTCCATACTGTTGCCCATGTAGATGTTTTGCCAATGCAATGTTATATATAGCCGCCTGACAAACACCATCAGATAATGCACGCCCAACACCAACAATGCGTTCTTGGTCCAGTAAAAATACAACGGCATAGCTATTACGAAACACTAGTTCTTGCATTTTAGCATCCAATGAACTAAGTCCATAAAAAGCAAGTAAATCTGCGACGTCTTGCCAATTAATACCATCACAATTTTGTTGAATAATAATATTCATTCATACTCCATTTATTAAATTTCATAATCAACTGCCGAATAATATCTGGCTAAAAAATCTTTAGTTCTTTGCTGAGTTGGATTTGAAAACACTTGCTGCGGTGAATCATCTTCAATGATTTTTCCTTTATCTAAAAATAGCACCCGAGTTGCAATGTCATGAACAAAACTCATTTCATGAGAAACTAAAATCATAGTGATACCTAACTTAGCTGCTATTTTTATTGTTGCTAACACTTCTCCCACTAGCTCAGGATCAAGTGCCGAGGTTGGTTCATCAAGCAACAAAACTTTCGGCTCCATAGCTAATGCTCTAGCAATTGCGACCCGTTGCTGTTGTCCTCCTGATAACTGTTTTGGATAATGATAAATTCGCTCAGCAAGACCGACCTGAACTAGTTTTTCATATGCTATCTGTTTTGCCTTATCCTTTGAGTATTTTTTTACAATCATTAGTCCTTCCATGACATTTTCTAAAGCATTTTTTTGTTGAAATAAATTGAATTGTTGAAACACCATTGCTGTTTGCTGGCGAAACGCTACTACTTTATGCCGTTTTCTACAGCTGACATCAAATTCAAAATTATCAATACGGATCTTTCCTTGCTGTGGTTTTTCTAATAAATTTAGACAACGTAAAAGTGTCGATTTACCCGCTCCCGATGCTCCAATAATCGCAACAATTTCATGGGGGCGAATGTGAAAGTTAAGTTGATTCAATATAAGATTATGATGAAAAGATAATGTTAAATTTTGAACATTAATCATAATAATTTTCCTCGGCGATAACTTGGAGTGTCAACACTTTCAGAAATGGTTAAACGCTTTTCTAAATGTTTTATGATTAGCTCAATAATGATGGTTAATGCCCAATAAATTAAAGCCAATGAGATATAAACTTCAAAATAGCGGTAACTATGCCCTGCTAAAGTTTTCCCTCTACCAGTCATTTCAGTCACCGAACAAACAAATGCTAATGATGTGCCTTTTAGTAAACCAATCAGCGCATTCGCTAAATTAGGTAATGCCACAATAAAGGCTTCAGGGATCACAATCCTTCGTAACAATTGGCTATAGGTCATGCCCAATGATTGCGCAGCTTCAATCTGACCTTTATTCACAGACTGTAATGCTGCGCGGATTGTTTCTGAATTATAAGCTGCCTCGTTTAACGAAAAGGCAATTAACACAAAAAACATTGGGGATATACCATTAATATTATAGTGAGTATCATAAAAATAATTGATATAACGCAATAAGATAGGAATACCATAAAAGCTTAAATAGAGCTGTACTAATAATGGCGTTCCTCTTATAAAAGAGACAAATACCGCTGCTATTTGTGATAATATCGGTATTTTATTCATTTTGATGATAGCAATAATCAGGCCGAGTATTACCCCAAGTAACATTGAGAAAAAAGTAATAAAAAGTGTTACAGGCAAATAAGCAAGTAACATTGGGATTTGAGTAAAGATTAATCCAATATCTAATATATTTGGCATTATAATTATCCCATTAATTAAATTAGTGACTTGAACTAAACTGTTTATCTCGGTTATGTGGTGTATGCCAATTACTCACATCTGGGCCTAAAGGTAAAATATCATAAGGATTATGCGCATTATCACCCAAAAAATAGCCTTTCTTTATTGCTTCAAAATCAGTAGTTTCACCAAAAGCAGGGATTTGATAAAGGTCTCGAGCATAAGCCCACAAGTTAGGGTAGTCGATAATTCGATTACGATTGGTTTTAAAAGCACAATAGTAGGCAACATCAAATCGAACTAATGTCACATAGAGGCGAATATCAGAATCAGTTATCTTATCACCAAATAAGTAACGTGACTGACTCAAACGCTGTTCTAACTTATCCAATTGATTAAAAACAAGGTTGTATGCATCTTCATAAGCTTTTTGCGAACGTGCAAAACCTGCTTTATACACACCATTATTTACTTCATGGAATATCACATGATTTAGTTCATCAATATCCGCTCGTAATTTTTCTGGATAAAGGTCAGGTGCACCCTTTTTATGGAAAGGTTTAAATGCGGTTTCCCAATAATAGGTCAGTTTAAAATAATCATTATTAACGACTTTGCCTGTTTTTACATCGACAACCGTTGGCACTGTCGCCCTGCCGTCATACTCACGATCAGTTAAAGCGTAGATTTCAGGTAGATAACGAATACCTAGTACAGGATCAACACCGCCCGCATCAAGCGAAAATTCCCAACCATAGGGGGTTCTAATCGGACTTACTTTTCCAACACTAATTACATCTTCTAATCCCAATAATTTAATAGCAATCATTGAGCGATGCGCCCAAGGGCAAATAGCCGCCCAAATTAAGCGATAACGGCCTGCTTCAACCGGTAGTTGTCCAGGTTCATCGCCAAATGGTGTAATAAAACGATTTGTCTGGCGAACAAATGCTCCATTTTTGTCAATCTCATTATTTTCAGTAGTAACGATCTTTCCTATAACTAAAGACATATGCTTACCCCTTATTATTTGGTACTGCAAAATTTAACTATCTGATAATTTAGTTCAATCTAGCATCAAACATTTTGCAGATAAAATAACTAATAAGCATATTTATATAATTATCAATTATATAGAAAATAAATCACTATATAAAAAAGACCTTAGCCAATATATTACTTTCCTAAACGTTTATATAGCCTTTCTGGTCGTCCAATTTTTCCATGATTAAGTTCGACTGTTAATAATTTGATTTGTACACAATATTCTAAATATCGCCTAGCGGTCGTTTTGCTAATATTGGCTTTTTCGACTATTTCGTCAACAGTGAGTGCTTTATCGGTTTGCATAAATAAGTCTTTGACTTTTTGTAGCGTGATTTCTTCAATTCCTTTTGAGTGGCGATTCATATCAACAAAATCTTTAGTTTGCAAATTGAAAAGTTCGTCTATTTTTCGTTGATTGACATGTTTTTGTAAACTTTGTCGATATAGAAAGAGTTCAAAACGCTCAAGTGAATGTTTTAATCGTTGATAAGAGACGGGTTTAATCAAATAATCAAACGCACCATAACGAATCGCTTTACTACAAGTATCCATATCACTTGCGGCTGTAATAAAAATAACATAGCAATCTAGATGATTATTTATGATGTATTCAAATAATTCTATTCCTTTGCCGTCAGGTAAATAATTATCGAGTAATATTAAGGTCGGTTTTAGTTTTTCTACCATTATTTTAGCTTCTTCTAGTGTTGAAGCTATTCCAATGACTTTAACTTTGGTATCTTTTTGAATAAACTCTGCATTTAATTCGGCTAAAATTGGTTCGTCTTCGACTATAAGCACTTTAATGGTGTTTTCTTGAAATTCGTTCATACAATTACCTTCCTATTATTTGGGAATAAATACAGAAAAAATTGTTCCATACGGAGTATTATCTTCAAATGTAATATAACCATTGGCTTTTTTTATGTAGGTTGAAACAAGATGTAAGCCAATACCGTGCTCTTTACCTTCTTGAGAGGTAACTCCAGGTTCAAAGATAGAGCTACGAATACCTTGATCGATCCCACAACCTTGGTCGCTAATTTCAAGGACTATTTCGTTTGTTGCATCACTAAGATATAAGTAAATTGTTTTATCACCATGTTCATTTTTTAAGCTAGCGTTGAAAGCATTATCAAGTAAATTACCTAAAATTGACATAAATTCTGTTTCGGTGATAAGTGAAGGTAATACATTTAATTGGCATGCTGGATCAAATACTAGATTTAAGCCAATTTCGTGTGCTTTTGAATATTTGCCAATTAATAAACCACATATAGCTGGCATATTAAAATGTTTGGTGATAAAGTCTAAATTAGTTTGGTTATCGGCAGAATGCAATGCAATAAATGATTGCGCTTCGTCATACCGTTTCATATATATTAAACCAGATAACGTTGCTAACCAGTTAAGATGTTCATGCCTTAATGTGCGTAAATTATCAACATATTTAGTTACTTGCGTTAATTGCATGCTTAATACATTAATATCATCAAAATTACGAAAAGTAATTACCCAGCCTTGAATTTTATCATCAATAACCACTCGAACTCGGCTGGCAATAACAATCATGTTATTGAAATAGCATATATGATCGTGTATGTCTTCAGTTTGATTTTCTTTTTTATAGATAAAGTCACTTGAGGTGATAAATTCGCTTAAATCATGTTTATGTAACTGGTCATCATTTATCTTAATATCTAACATTGTGCGAGCAGATTGATTAATATTGATTATTTTATAATTAAGATCGATTGCAATAACACCTTCAAAAATCGATTCCATGATCGACTTTTGGCTTTTTGCAAGTAGTGCAATTGCTTTAGGCTCTAGATTAAGCATCTGATTTTTAATCGCTTTTGAAAAAAAGTATGAAAAAATAAATAATGCTAAAAACAATAAAGAACAAAAAACGATAAACGGTATAAATTGCTTTATACGCAATGCATAAATATCATCAATCAGATAACCAACTGAAACAATTCCTACAACTTTATCATGTTCAATAATTGGTGCTTTACCCCTTAGTGCTAACCCTAAAGATCCTTCGCTAATGGTGATACTACTATTGCCATTAAGAACCTCCTGATTATCATTGCCAATCATGGGCGAAAATAAAGATCTACCAGATGTATGAAATAGGCGATTTGCATTCTCATCACCAATAACAATATAGCTAGCATCACTTTGTTCAAATATTTCTTTAATTAAAATGGCTATTTTATTAATGTCTTTGTCTTCGACATACTGAATTAAATTTGGTAAAACAGATAACTCTTTTGCTTGAATTTGAGCCTTTTCGCCTAGGCTTCTGTATAAATTACTTTCTGTTGTATTCCAAATGTAGCTTTGTAATAGCGCAAGAACAGTCAACGAAAAGAGCAAAAGCGATAAAAAAAGTTTTGTGGTAAATGATAAGTGGATTTTCCTTCGCATTTTTGTATTTTGCTTTTCAAATTAAGTTCAAATAAGTCTATCACAGCATAAAAAACATATATCCTTTAAAACCATAAAAACCACAGTTAATTTATGATTTATATCACAAAAAAATCATTAATTTTTTGTAAATATACCCGCCAATAATTTCGAATAAATCAACTTATTTTGGAGAAAAAATTAATGGTGAATTTTAACTCATTTGAGAAAAACATTAATGGAAAAGAATCAACGGGTAATACTGTTACAGAAAATTTAACAGGTTGGCCATATAATTGGTGGCGACTAATGGATAATTATAAAATTGGTGTCATCCCACTTCCATTATTTATTATCGCAGGTATTTTTATTTTTGCTGAAGTGTTAGTAACAGGAGAATTACCTAGCGAAATCGTTGTAATGGTAGTTACTTGTGCTTTTTTTGGTTTTCTATGTGGTGAGGTAGGTAAACGTTTACCTATCGTTGGAAAAATGGGTGCTGCAGCAATTTGTGCGACCTTTATTCCTTCTGCATTAGTTTATTATGGTATTCTTCCTGAACCTGTCGTTGTTGCAACAAAAAAATTCTATAAAGATACACATATTCTTTATTTATATATCTGTTGTATCATCGTGGGTAGTATTATGAATATGAATAAGAAAACACTTATCCAAGGATTCTTAAAAATCTTCGGCCCAATGGTATGTGGCGAAATAGTTGGTATGCTTGTTGGTGTTGGCGTTGGTTATTTACTTGGTTTAACACCATTTGAAACATTTTTCTTCTTAGTATTACCTATTATGGCTGGTGGTGTTGGTGAAGGTGCAATTCCACTTTCAATCGGGTACGCTTCAATCTTAGGTATGGAACAAGGTGATGCGCTTGGTCGTGTTTTACCAATCGTAATGTTAGGTGGTTTAACTGGTATTATTTGTGGTGGTATTTTAAATCGTATTGGTAAAGCTTATCCGCACTTAACTGGTAACGGTCGACTATTACCAGCAGATGATGAAGTTGCTGATAAAAAAGCAGCTAAAACTGAATCGATTATTGATGTAACTACATTCGCTTCAGGTGTATTATTAGCAGCTATTCTTTATATGGTTGGTATGATTGGTCACAAAGAGACTGGTATTCCAGCGCCAGTAGGAATGCTATTTGCAGCAGTTTTTGTTAAATTAGTATCAGGTGTTTCACCTAAAGTATTAAGTGGTTCACAAGTTGTTTATAAATTTTTCCAAACTTCTGTTACTTACCCAATTTTATTTGCGGTGGGTGTTGCAATCACGCCTTGGGAAAAAATTGTAGATGCATTCACAATCACAAACCTAATTGTTATTGTTTGTACAGTTGTTAGTTTGGTTACTACTGGTTTCTTTGTTGCTAAAAAACTTGGTATGTATCCTGTTGATGCTGCTGTTATTTCTTGTTGTCAAAGTGGTCAAGGCGGAACTGGTGACGTGGCAATCTTAACTGCAGCAGAACGTATGGAACTTATGCCGTTTGCACAAATTGCAACTCGTATTGGTGGTGCAATCAATGTATCTGTATCATTACTTATTCTCGGCAATTTCTTAGTATAGATTTTACATATTAAATAACAACCTTGGTTTATACTAAGGTTGTTTATTTTTATTTAATATTAACAAAATAGCTTTTAAGGAGTTTTCATGAAGCTTGTCAGTTATCTTGTCTCTGGTAGAGCAAGTTTTGGTCTTCTTACTCACAACGGTATTGTTGATTTAAAGCAAAAATTAGGTGATAAATATGCCGATTTAAAATCACTACTTGCCGATAAAGAAGGACTATCTATTGCCAAAACCTACCTTAATGCCCGAAGTGACATTGATGAACAAGACATTACTTATTTACCCGTTATTCCAAATCCAAATAAAATCTTGTGTGTTGGTATGAATTACGCTGAAAAACGCGCTGAATTTAATGAAACTAGCTCCGCACCAACGCTTTTTGTTCGTTTCCCTGATTCTCAAACAGGTCATAAAACCAACATTATTAAACCAGCTATTACTAATGAGTTCGATTATGAAGGTGAATTAGCTATTATTATTGGTAAAGCAGGTTTTCGTATTAGCCAAGAAGATGCATTGTCTCATATAGCAGGTTATAGCTGTTATATGGATGGTTCAATTCGTGACTGGCAATACACTTGGTTTACTGCAGGTAAAAACTGGCCTAGCACTGGTGCTTTCGGTCCATGCATTACAACAAGCGATGAAATCTCTGATCCAAAAGTATTATCTTTAACTACTTATTTAAATGGTCAAGAAATGCAACATGATTCAGTCAACAATCTTGTGCATACTGTTCCTGAATTAATTTCTTATATTAGTACATTTACCCATTTATCACCGGGTGATGTTATTCTTACTGGATCACCTGGTGGAGTTGGTAAAAAACGTAATCCTCCAGTATTTATGAAAGATGGCGATAAAATTGAAGTCGAAATTACAGGAATTGGTCGACTAACTAATTATGTAGTAGCTGAATAGAGGTGAATTTATGTACGATTTAGTTGATTATACCGTTGTTGATATTTCTAAAGCAGAACAAGATTATCAAGAAATTAAACAGTTGTTATCTCGCTCTGAACTTGATCTTGATTCACAAGTTACTATTTTTATGGTAGCGAAAGTTAGTGAACAAATTATTGCTTGTGCAGGTATTGATCGCAATATTATTAAATGTGTTGCTATCGATCCTAATTATCGCGGTAATCAGCTAAATCTGACATTGATGGATCATGCAATAAAATATGCCAATGAAAACGGCTATTTTCATCTTTTTCTATATACAAAACCCGAAAATATAGATTTTTTTAAGGGATGTGGGTTCTATCCTATTGTTGAAATAACAGATCTTGTTGTCCTAATGGAAAACAATCCAGTTGGAATAAGACAATATTGTAAACAACTAAGTCTGCAACAAAAAGAAGGGAGTAAAATCGGTAGCATTGTTATGAATGCTAATCCTTTCACTAAAGGCCATCAATATCTTATTCAATATGCTGCAAGTCAATGCGATTGGTTGCATGTTTTTGTCGTCAATGAAAATGCTTCGTTATTTTCATTTGATACGCGCTTAAAGTTAGTTAAAGATGGCACAAGACAAATAAAAAATGTTACAGTGCATGCAAGCTCGCCTTATATCATTTCAAGAGCTACGTTTCCTACTTATTTTTTAAAAGATAAGACAAAAATAGATCAAGCTTATATGGGGATTGATCTTCTTATATTCCGAAATTATATTGCGCCAGCGCTTAACATTACCTATCGATTTGTTGGGACTGAACCTTATGATGAAGTGACTAAAGCTTATAATGAAGCAATGCGCTATTGGCTTGAAGATAAAAAAGTCACTGCTCAATCAGTGATAAATGTGGTTGAAGTTCCACGAATAACCGAAGACGATACTATTGTATCGGCCTCATTAGTGAGGAAATTATTAGCATCTAAGCAATATGAGCAGGTAAAAAAACTAGTTCCACCAACAACGTGGAATTACCTTTCAGCTAATTTGGATCAATTTAAAATTTAATACATTTTAAAAGGTAACAAAATGAAAATACAAAAAGAAGCCATGGCAGGGACTCTCGAATCAAGTGATTTGTTAGTCAAAGTTATACCTAATACCGGGATTGAAATTGTTATTAATAGTGATGTTAATAAGCAATTTGGCGATCAAATTCGCGCTGTGGTTGAGCAAACATTACAAGACTTAAATGTAACCGATGGCCTAATTATTATTGATGACAAAGGCGCACTTGATTGCGCTATTAAAGCAAGAATTCAATGTGCTGTATTACGTGGCGCAGAAGAAGAAAACTTAGATTGGAGTAAACTACTATGAAAAAATTACGTCGAAGTATGCTATTTCTTCCTGGCGCAAATGCAGCAATGTTATCAACCTCTTTTGTTTATAAACCCGATTCAATTATGTTTGACCTTGAAGATGCGGTTTCAATCAAAGAAAAAGATTCAGCTCGTTTATTAGTTGCACAAACTTTACTTCTTCCTGTTTATAAAGAACATGGAATTGAAACAGTAGTACGAATCAATGCGCTTGATACTCCATTTGGTTTAAAAGACCTTGAAGCAGTAGTAAGAGCTGGTGTTGATGTTGTGCGTTTACCAATGACCAACAGCGCTGAAGATATCCATGAGCTAGAAGCGCATGTAGAACGAATTGAAAAAGAGTGTGGACGCGAAGTAGGCAGCACTAAATTAATGGCTGCAATTGAATCTGCTCAAGGTGTGGTTAATGCGGTTTCGATCGCTCAATCTTCACCTCGTTTAATTGGTATTGCACTGGCGGCATTTGACTATCTTGTTGATATGCAAACTGAACGTGGCGATGGTACTGAGTTATTTTATGCTCGTTGTGCCGTTTTACATGCTGCGCGTGTAGCTGGCATTGATGCCTTTGATGTGGTGTATTCAAATGTTAATGATGATGAAGGCTTTTTAAAAGAAGTCAGCCTAATTAAAAAACTCGGATATAACGGTAAATCACTTATCAATCCAAGACAAATTGAACTGTTACATAATGCTTATGCGCCAACTGCTGCTGAAGTTGAAAATGCCCAAAAAGTAGTTGAAGCTGCTGAAGAAGGTGAAAGAAAAGGTCTTGGTGTAATTTCTCTAAATGGCAAAATGATTGATGCTCCGATTATCGCTCGTGCCAGAAAGGTGATTGAGTTAGCAAAATATTCCGGTGTACGTAAAGAAATTTGATAGGATTGAAAAATGACTACTTCTATAAACAAAAAAATTGATGATTTGCTTAAACAGCACCCTGATCTCAAGAATATTAAGCCTTTTGTTGATGCTAACGCAACAACTCCATATTTAAAAGATGAGTCTAAATACACGCGTAAATTGTGTGATTCTATTGAGCAAGCAATTAAAAAATGTGAATTGCGTGATGGTATGACTATCTCTTTTCACCATGCATTTCGTGAAGGCGATAAGGTTATCAACAAAGTGGTTGAGACGATTAGCAAATTAGGAATTAAAAACCTAACATTAGCGTCAAGTTCTTTATTAAGTTGTAATGCAGCACTTATCCCTCATATCGAATCAGGTGTGATTACCAAGATCTATACATCAGGTTTGCGTGGTAAATTAGCTGATGCCATTTCACACGGTTTAATGGAAAACCCTGTTCATATTCATTCTCACGGCGGGCGTGTAAAATTAATCCAAAGTGGTGAAATTGATATTGATATCGCATTCCTAGCGGTTTCAACAGCTGACGAACAAGGTAATGCTAACGGTGTATCAGGTAAATCACAATGTGGTGCTCTTGGTTATGCCATGGTTGACGCTCAGTTTGCTAAAAAAGTGGTATTACTGACTGAAGATATCGTTGGTTACCCTAATCACCCAGCAAGTATTCGTCAAGATCAAGTTGATTATATTGTTAAAGTTGATGAAGTGGGTGATCCAACTAAAATTAGTGTGGGCGCAGCGCGTATAACTAGCAATCCACGCGAACTGATGATCGCTCGTTATGCAGCTGATGTTATTGAACACTCTGGTTATTTTAAAGATGGTTTTTCAATCCAAACTGGTTCTGGTGCATCGTCAACTGCAGCAACTCGTTTCCTTGAAAATCGCATGCGTGCGAAAAATATCACTGCATCATTTGCTTTAGGTGGTATTACAGCAAGTATTGTTGATCTTCACGAAAAAGGATTAGTTAAACGTTTATTAGATACTCAAAGTTTTGACGGCACTGCGGGGCAATCTTTAGGTAAAAATAAAGATCATATCGAAGTTTCAACGAATGTCTATGCAAACCCAGCATCAAAAGGTGCAAGTGTTGATGAACTTGATATTGTTATTTTAAGTGCTTTAGAAATTGATCTTGATTACAATGTGAATGTATTAACTGGTTCTGACGGTGTTATGCGTGGCGCATCAGGTGGTCACTGTGATACCGCTGCTGGTGCAAATTTAACTATTATTGTTGCGCCACTTATTCGTAGCCGAATCCCTACTGTAATTAAGAAAGTGACAACAGTTGTAACGCCGGGTGAAAGTGTCGACGTTCTTGTTACTGACCATGGTATAGCGGTTAACCCTGCTCGCCCTGAAATTGCAGAACGATTAAAAGCGGCTAATTTGCCAGTCATGAGTATTGAAGAGCTATATCAACGTGCTGTTTCCTTAACGGGTGAACCAAAACCAATTGAATTTAATGATAAAATCATTGGTATTGTCCATTTCCGTGATGGTTCAGTCATTGATGTGGTTCGTCAAGTTAAGGACTAATTAACCACAAGGTAGCATGGCATTAGTCGATGTCATGCTACTTATTTTTCATTATGAATGATCTATTAATTAAATTTGATGATGGCACCCCTATCACACTTGAACAGATGCTCTTGGCTAAAGAAAAACGTGTACAAAGCCAACAAGAAGCAATAAAACGTTATCATTATCCGCTTATTTCATTAAGCTTAGTTATTCCCGGCCCAATAAAAAATAGTAGTGGCGCCAGTCGATTATTTAAAGAGGCCATTGCCACTATACACAACAGCTTATCAAAAAACAGCATTCCATTAATACATGAAATCCAATTTCATCACATTACTGGCTATGAAGCCATTATTATCGCAAAATGCGCTGCCGATGTACTAAAGCAGTACTGTATTAATATCGAAGATAATCATCCTTTAGGTCGCCTGTGGGATATTGATGTCATAGACCCAATAACCCAACAAAGTATTTCTCGCGCTAAATTTGATCACCACTCAAGACAATGTTTAGTCTGCCAAGAAATGGCTAAAGTATGTAGTCGAAGCAGAAAACACACTATTGATGAGGTCTTTTCTGCCATTGAAAAAATAACAAACGACTATTTTAGCAAGCCAATGTATTAGACGTAGAAATTAATTACGTTGTTTACAGTAATTTGAGAAACTACTGTAATAAATGTACATAAAAAAAACAACATCCCCAGTATCACAGACAAGCAATATGGTGCTGATATCATAAAAAAAATAACTGCTACTGATTTGCTAAACGCTATAAAAAATCTATCTTAGAAAAATACGACATATCGAGGCCAAGCGTCTATCTAGAACATGCTATTTATAACTCTCAAAAGCTCACATGACATTAAATAACATTACTGCGATTAACATAAAAAACTAAAATAAACGACGTAATTTTTTAGGTAAGCTGTGCTCACAATTGAGTAATTACTCAATTGTGAGCTTTTTAGATTATATTTTTGTAAAAAATATTCAGGAGTCTATACCGTTTGGAAATTAAAAAAATCAAAAGAGTAATATGTATTTCAAATTAAAATATGGCATAACTAGCAAATATTTAGCGGTTTAAATTATAAAAAACAAAACTTTATAGATTTATTAACTTTCATAATACCGTTAAACCGTCCAAAACGATTTTTGGGAAAACACCTTATGCGTTTAGAGGATTATTTTAATCATGAAGTGCAAACAACCCGACGTTTTTCTACATCTCAAAGAATATAAAAACAATAGGATTAACGAAATAAACCTATTTCATTAATCCAAATAGCTAACTGTAGATAAAACTTAAAAATTAAACTTTTGCTAATGCTTGTTTTAAATCAGCAAGTAAATCGGCAATATCTTCCAACCCAACAGAAATACGCAATAACTGATCGGAAATACCCGCTGTTTTTCGAGCCTCAGCACTAATGCCTGAGTGAGTCATCGTTGCAGGATGGCATACAAGACTTTCAACACCACCAAGTGATTGAGCTAAGGTGAAAATTTTAAGCGATTGTAAAAACGTTGGCATGGTATCAGCATCACCTACTAATTCAAAACTAAGTAATGAGCCAAAGCCTTTTTGCTGTTTTTGGGCTATATCATGCCCAAGGTTTGACGGTAAAGATGGGTGGTAAACTTTAGCTATTTTGGGGTGATTAGCTAAAAACTGAACAACTTTTTGTGCATTGTCCTGCTGTAATTTTACCCGCGCTGATAGCGTTCTTAATCCACGTAACAGAAGATAACTATCAAATGATGATGTCATCGTGCCAATATTATTAGCCCACCATAAAACATCCGTAGCTAGTTGCTGATCTTTAAAGACTAAAATTCCCGCTAATAAATCTGAATGTCCGTTTAAAAATTTAGTACAAGAATGACTGACAATATCAGCACCAAGCTCCAAAGGCTTTTGTAATATCGGCGTCATAAAGGTATTATCGACTAAAACTAATGATTCGACTTGATGGGCTTGCTCTGCAATTTCTTGAATATCAACAACCCGTAATAAAGGATTACTTGGTGTTTCAATTAATACTAATTTAGGGCGAAGACTAAGTGCTTCTTTTAATGCAATAGGATCGGATTGGTCAACAAATTTGGCTTTAAAATAACCACGTTGACTTAAACTATTAAAAATACGGTAACTACCACCATAGCAATCATGTGGTGCCACAACTAAATCATTAGGCGTTAGTAATGCAACACTGATTAAATGAATAGCAGACATACCACAATTAGTTAAAATGGCATCAATGCCACCTTCAAGTTTAGCAATTGTTTGCTCTACCAAGCGACGGCTAGGATTGGCTTTTCGAGCGTAGTCAAACTCTCTTGGTTTAGCAAATGCTTCATAGCGATAACAAGTAGATGGAGTAATAACGGGAACAACACTGCCATATTGATCATCAGTATTTAATCCACCGCGAACAGCAATAGTCCCTTGACTTAAGTTTTCAGTTTGAATAGTCATGATAATGCCCTCAAACAATATTTTATTTAATATAAGATTAGTCCTTTAAGCATAACACATAAAAAAAAGACGTCAACATGTCTAGACGTCTAACTGTCTTGATGTGTAGATTGCAGTAATCTGAAAAAAAAGATAAAATTACCCACATTATTTGTGATGTAATTTTGGTGAACAATGATGGAATGGAACGGCGAATACATAAGCCCTTATGCAGAGCATGGTAAAAAAAGTGAGCAGGTAAAAAAAATCACAGTGTCAATTCCACTTAAAGTATTAAAAATACTAACTGATGAGCGTACTCGTAGACAAGTGAATAATTTGCGTCACGCAACAAATAGTGAATTATTATGTGAAGCGTTTCTTCATGCTTACACAGGTCAACCTTTACCTGGTGATGAAGATTTGCGAAAAGACCGAGAAGATGGTATTCCGATGAAAACGCAAAAAATAATGCAAAACTTAGGTATCGATCCTAGCTTAATTGATGAGTAAAAGATTATCTTTCTAATATTAACTTTGTCTTAAAAAATAAAAAGGCGCATTAAGCGCCTGCCTTTTTATTATTGCTTATTGCAATATTATTTTTTACCGCCAACCATAGCAAAACGTTGTTTAAATTTATCTACACGTCCGCCAGTTGCAACATCACGTTGTTTACCTGTATAAAACGGATGGCATTCACCACATACGTCAAGATGAATATCATGACCAATAGTTGAATGAGTTTTAATTACGTTACCGCAAGAGCAAGTTGCATTAATTGCAGTATATTCTGGATGGATACCTTCTTTCATAATAAACCTCTAAAGTTTGTTCGTATCGCTATATAAATGGCTATAAAAGCAAAATCTATACACCATACGAGGGCTAAAAAACATGATAAGGCTGCAAATTATATGCCTTAAAGGTTAAATAATCAAGCTACAAAAGGATAATTAAACAGGTAACTGTCCTATTGTTACTTGTAACTCAACTTTTTCACCATTTCGCAATACAATAATGGGGACTGTTGTGCCAGGTTTCAACTCAGCAATTTCATCCATTGTTTCAACTATTGATTTAACGGGTTTGTTATTTACCATAATCAAGATATCATTTGTTTGTACGCCTGCTTGTAACGAAGGACCTTCAGTATTGGTGACTAAAATACCTAATACCACCGGTATATCACTTGGATTTTGAGTTGGCGCAAACTCTAAACCATCAATCCCAATATAACCACGAATAATTTTTCCATCCTGGATTAATTTATTCATAATTTTTACAGCTAAAGAAGTTGGAATCGCAAATCCAATACCTTCTGGAACATCGTTCCCTAAATTTTTTGCAAAGGTGAGAGTATTAATCCCCATTAATTCACCTTTGGTATTAACTAGTGCTCCGCCAGAATTACCATGATTTATTGATGCATCAGTTTGAATAAAATTTTGTCTTCGATAAGGACTTAACCCATCACGACCAGTGGCACTAATAATGCCTTGTGTAATGGTTTGACCTATATTGTAAGGATTACCTATTGCTAAAACCACATCACCAATCTTTGGTTCACGTTTCAGGTTTATGGATATAGTTGGAAGATTAGTTGCTTCAATTTTTAACACCGCAATATCCACTAGCTTATCAGAACCAACAGACAGCGCTTCGAAAATTCGTCCATCTTGTAATGCAACAATAATTTGTTCTGCACCATCTATAACATGGTAATTAGTCACAATATATCCCTGCTTACTCATAATTACCCCAGAACCAAGCGGAGTTATTGCACTATTTTGTGATCCTTGAGATAAAGAATTAATTGAGCGACTATAAATATTAACTACAGCAGGGGCTGCAATTTTAACAGCACTAGAATAACTTAATGGGTTATCACTAAAAATTGAGTTTGGAAAATTTGATTGAGTTCCTTTTTGTAAAGATGGGAAAATAATCAATAAAACAATAGCTAAAACAGCACCAATTAAGATTGGCCATAGAATTTTTTTGAGCATTAATTTTAGAGTTATAATGAGATGAATAGTAAAGATTTTAACACATAAGTATAAAGGTTAAAATTGGAGTTTTTGTCGATGCCAAAGCATCGACAATATAAAAATAAGTTAATTAGCGTAAAATTAAATATAAACGACTATCACCACGAATTATATTCAATGCAATTACCGATGGGCTACTATCAATAATTTTACGAAGATCTGTAATATTTGTTACTCGTTCTTTATTAACACCAATAATAAGATCACCCTCTTGTAGGCTGAGTCGAGATGCAGAGGAATTTTTAGCAATATTTTCTATTAAAACACCTTTTTGCCCTTTAATTTCTCCATTGATAAGCGTTGCACCATCAAGAGCAGAATGCAATGATTTTGCTTCAGTTGTGGTTTCGTCACTATTTTTCAATTTAACATCAACTGTTATCTCTTTACCATCTCGAATTAATCCTAATTTTACTGTTCGGCCTGCCCCCGTTGTTGCAATTTTAGCTCGTAGTTCAGCAAAACTATCTACTGGCTTACCATCCATTGAAACGATAACGTCTCCTGACTTAATTCCAGCCACTTTTGCTGCTGAATCATCAAGAACTTCACTAACAAATGCACCTTTTTGAATATCTAAACCAAATGCTTTTGCAATATCAGAAGTTAACTCATTACCTTTTATACCAAGTACACCACGTTTCACTTCACCATATTCAATAAGTTGAGAAGTTAGATTTTTTACCATATTACTTGGGATTGCAAAACCGATACCAACATTACCTCCGCTAGGAGCAATAATTGCGGTATTTACACCAACTAACTCACCATTCAAGTTGACCAACGCACCACCTGAGTTACCCTGATTAATTGATGCATCAGTTTGGATAAAATTCTCAAAACCATTCATATTAAGCCCTGTTCGAGCAAGCGCTGAAATGATTCCAGAAGTAACTGTTTGACCAATACCAAATGGGTTACCAATTGCAACAACGTAATCGCCAACACGTAACTCATCTGAATCTGCAAGTTTAATTGCGGTTAATTTTTTTGCATCTTCAAGTTTAAGTAAAGCTATATCACTTTGTGGATCTTTACCAATAAGTTTTGCTTTATATTCATGACCATCATTTAATGAAACTGTTATTTTATCAGCATTATCAATAACATGATTATTGGTGACCACATAGCCTTTTTCAGCATCAATAATCACACCTGACCCCAAGCCTGAAAAAGCCCTTGATTGACTATCCGGATAACCAAAAAATCGTCTAAATTCCTCTGGCATATTGTTTTGCATTTGCGCAGTGCCTTCAACTTTAATACTGACAACTGAAGGTAATACCGTTTCAAGCATAGGGGCTAAACTTGGTTGCTGTGCATTATTATCAGTTGAGATAGGAGGAAAAGAAGCAAAAGCATTTGGAAGAGCAGATAAACTCAATCCTAAGCTTAATGCCATAATACTTAACAATTTTTTTTGTTTTTTTAATGAATCAATCATTTTATAACTCTCACTTTTACAAAAAATTAATCTCTATAAAAATATTTTGCCATTAGTTAATGGCAAATAAAATTATCACAGTTAATCTTAGTTAAGATTTGTTTTCATCTGTTTTAAATAAGCCAGATGAATTATCTGAATAATCTCTTGGTTGCTTATCAAGCATAGCTTCTTTTGACTCATCTGAATCAGAGGTAGAGTCAAAATCCAAAGATGATCCTTTATCACTATGAATAAATTGAGTAGAATTCTCAGCCATATGTTGATAAAGACGGCGAAACTCTTTTGCCATATTATCCAATATTTCCGCACTGTGAGAAAAATGTTTGGCAATCATTTGTTTTTGTTCAACTAATTCATCCTTTGTTTGATCTAGCTCCTGTTTAATTTTCGTATATTTACGAGCCTTAGGACTAATAATATTCATAAAAATGTAGCCTAAAATAAAGCCAATTACTAACCCAATTATAAGATAAATAAACATATGTTTATCCATAACTCACTCCTTGTGTCTTTAAGATATAAAATTAATGTATTGTTATCAGTTCTTATTTTGCATGGTTGGCAAGTTTTATCAATTGTTTTTTTAACTTGTTTGGTGCATTTTCTGCTAATGCATATAAAAACATTGAACTTTTAATTGTCATCACACTCGAAGCTAACGATGAGTTAGATGTTTGGAATTGCCGCTGTGATAACTTTACCGCTATATTTGGATTAATCAAATATTGAATAGATGACAGGGATGGCAAAACAGTTTTTCGTATCTCTGAGATTAAATTACTTTGTTCATATTTCAATCTAGCCAGCCAGCCAGCGGTACTTACTTCTAAAATTAAAATGCCTTGGCGATAATTAGCTACACGACATTGTTCACTCAGTGGTGAGGGTAATAAATCACTAACGACTTTAGATAATGTTTTTAATGCATTAGTTCTATCTTGAATTTTAGACAAACAAGAGGCATGCGTCACTATTGACGTTAACATTTTTGGTTCGTTATAACGCATATTTTAACTACCTCTCCTTTTTGAACAATAAAAGTTATTTTCTAAAAAACTAAAAGAATGGTTAGTGTAATAATTTATCTTATTTATAGGTAAAAGTCTTATTGAAAAACTTTATTTACAATTTGATAAACACCTTTTTACTAGATTAGCGTAATTTCTACAACATCTAAAAATAATTTACCATCTTATAATGAATTGAAAAATGAATAAATTTATGTTACGTAAAATTTAGCTTGCTTGCAATTATTTTAAATATGTTAGCTAAATAAAATCAGGAATATATACATAAAGGGCTATAAAAATATACACTACAATTGAATCATAAATAACCTATTAGAGACCAATAAACAACAGAAAATTTTGGCCTCCCCCTTTAATGTAATATGTCAAACAATAAAAATATAGAAATTCGATTATAAGGAATTTTTTACTTTATGTTAATAAATTTTCTCCTAGTATTAATTCTAGCTTTAATTTGGTTATTTTTTGCATACAATAAGCTTAGACATTTAGCTGAAAATGTTAAACAAAAACAATCAAATATTTATGTAACAGTAAAGAAAAGACATGATATAGCATCTAATTATGGTGATCACGAAAAGTTAGTTCATTTCACTATTACTGAGAGCGACAGTGTTTCTAATGCAAATATTACATCCTCTCAAACATCACGTATTATAGGCAATGTCCAGATGATGGCTAACCGTTTTCCTGATTTAAAAGCGAATTCAACTTATCAACAATTGATGACACAGCTTGATGAAATTGAAAATACTATTTTAGAAAGAAGAGAGGCTTATAACGCTGCTGTTCAAATTTATAATTCAACCCGTGGTAGTATTCCTCATTTATTTTATGCAAGTAAACTTGGTTTTGTTGCAGCCACCTATTTTGAAGTAGATGAAAATGGAATAGGCAACTTCCATCATTTAAAACTGATGATGGCAAAATTTTAAGGGACACTATGGGTTAGAATGGCATCTGTAGCAACTGAAAATGTAAAAAAAATTAAAGAATCGAAAGAGCATAAGAGTCAAGAGAAGAACCAGCAAGAATAATCAGTAATCTCTTAATTTATCCATTGGGTCTTCTTTTTATATAATTTAACTGAATTTAAGAAACTCATAGTTTGTTTGTATTTTCAACCAAAATTTCGCCGACAATTGTCGGCGAAAAAGCAAAAAATAATCGAATATTAAGCAAAGCCTTTCAAACCAACTACATGCACATGCTCTTGGTTATTGATAACTTTACGTACTAGTTTATAGGTTGTTCCTTTTTCAGGACTGATGTTTTCTGGAGCAGCAATGATTAATTGCATTTCTAATCGTTCACAAAGTTCAAACAGTGTTGCAATGGATTTGGCATCTAGTCGAGCTGCTTCGTCTAAGAATAGCAAACGACATGGTAAAATATCTTTATTTCGAAGTCGCTTGGATTCTTCTTCCCAACTTTGAATCACCATAAGTAAAATTGACATACCTGTACCAATTGCCTCACCCGTCGATAATGCACCGCTTTCAGCACGTAACCAACCATCTGCACCTCGATTCACCTCAACATCCATTTCAAGATAATTTCGATAATCTAGCAGTTCTTCACCAATATTTTGAGCCGTTCGTTGTCCCATATCAATATGTGGATTTAAACGTTGATAGAGTTTAGCTAACGCTTCTGAGAAGGTAATACGATTATTACTAAATAGATCTTGATGTTCATTTTGCTCATCGGCAAGTGCAGCTAAAAGAGTTGAATGAGCTTCGCGAACATTGACATTTAAACGCACGCCATTAACTTGACCAAATGCCACTGCTTGTAATCCTTGGTTAAGCATACGAATACGATTTTGTTCGCGCTGTATGGTTTTACGAATAATATTCGATACACTCTTCGAGCTAATTGCCAGTTGCTGTTCACGCGAAGTGAGTTCTTCTGTCAAGCGTGACAATTCAATTTCCATCTGTTCAATGGCTTCAATTGGATCGTCAGTTTTAACAATATCTTGGCGAATTCGTTCACGCAAATGTGCGTAAACAGCGATATAGAATTGAATTTTACGTTCTGGGCGTTTTGGATCTTCTGATAGTCTCAATACATCCCGTAAATGTTCATTGTCATTAACCGCTAAACGTAAGGAACCTAATGCTTTATCTGACATAGAACGTAGCTCATCAGCACTTAAATAGGCAAGTTCACGACGATGTAAACGCCGTTCAACACTATTTTCTTTAACAAGCCTTAAGACTAAACACCACCTCGCTTTGGCTTGTACTACCTGTTCGCGTAGTTGCTTATAATCTCGCAGTGTTTGAGTTAGCCGTTTTTGCAATTGTGTCATTTCGCTTTCGCACATAATGAGTTGCTTTTCAAGCGATGTACAATGTTGACGATTGTTATTTAATTTTTGATGGATTTCATCACGACGTAATCGAGCACGTTCTTCAGTGATCGCATCGGCTTTTACCCCAATTTGTTCAATTTCTTTTTGTAGCTCATGCAACATATCACGCTTGGTTTCAAATGCACTTTTAAGCGAAGCTAGCGTTTGATTATATTGATTGTATTTGTCTTGATACTGTTGCATCTGACTGCGTGCTTCAGTTCTTTGAATTTCGACAACTTCTAATCGAGAACGTAATTTTTCATTTAAATCACTATTTTCATTTAACATACCTGCCGAGTCTTCATAGCTAAAGTGGGCACGACGTTGCATTACTTCAGTTAAGGCAAAAACTTGTTGGCGGATGGTCTGTTGTTGTGCTTTAACCGTATTGTATTGTTCACGTAATGCTTCGTTCTGCTCTGGATCACTTTGTAAAACAGCTAAAATTGGTTCAAGTTCTGAAACGGTATTGCGATTACGGCTAACATATTGCACAGATTCTTGTGCTTGTGCAACTTGTTCACGTAAATCGTCAACTCTATCAGCCAGATCATCATCAGCTAATAAATGCATTTGCGCAACCAAGCGATTTACGGTTGCTAATTGTTCTTTGCAATTAGTCACTTGTTGCTGATTTTGTTTATCAATACTTTCCTGAGACGATAATTGTCGTTCAATTTCAGTGCGTCTTGTCGTTAATTTTTGTGCTTCAGCTTCAGGATCGATATCAAAAGCAACTCCTAAATGTTGGCCAATAAATTGCCCAACATTTTGTTCAATTCGTTGTAATTTTTGTAAATCAAATGAGATAGTTGCATAGCGCTCATGTAATTCATCACGTTCACTAGATAATTTTTCAAGGTGAATCTCACGAGCAGCACGACCAAATAGTGGTACTTTAGGAAAGCTTGAGAATCGCCATTGGCGATCACCTGTTTTGACAAGTACCGCTTTATTCATCTCTTCACAATTAAATACGCTATCATCAAACGATGATGGGTCACCTTCAATAAAATAGATATCTTCTGGGTAATCTTCATCACTTGCAGTAAGGCTTTCTAATTGCTGTTTAACTAGTGATAAATCTGGCACCACAATGGCTTGTCTTGATGGGCCATATAATGCTGAAAAATAAGGCGCATCTTCAATTGTTACATCTTCATAAATTTCAGAAAGTAATACACCATTAAATCGTTCTGCTAACGAAGACAAACGACCATCATCAACACCACTAGGTTGATTTAGTTGCTCAATTTGAACATCTAATTGGTTGCGTCTAAAGCTAATTTGGTCTCGCTCAGTGACAAGTAAGCGTTCTTGTTCAAGCAGTTGTTGCATGTGTTGCGTAACTGCTTGACTATGGCTAAACACTTGACCGGTTTGTTCTTGCAATGAAATTAACGCATCTTGAGCTTTTAACCATAACGGTGCTTTTTGTCGATATTCAGTAATCTTCGATTGAATTTGTTCAAGTTCTTGTCTAAATTCAATACGCTTTTCACTTGATTCGTTAGCCCGTTCGGCACTTTCGTCTAATTGCAATTCGAGCTCTTGCTTTAACTCATCTAGTTCATCGTAATTAACTTGGCGTTCAATACGCTTACAAAATTGTGTTAATAATGATTCAGCTTCTTTTTGTTCAAAAAATCGTTGTTCTAGTTCATCAAGTTGTAGTTGTAAATGTTCGGCCTGCTCAGCCTGATAACATTGTGATGGCCATTGTCTTAATGCTTCTTTAGCTGCCGCAAAAGCTTCACTTCGGGTAACATCACCCACTAATTTCACAACTAGTTGATAAGCTCTATCAAATTGATTAATCGCCGCATCAGATACACTTAATTTTTGCTCAAGCTCAAGAACTTGTTCGGTGATCTCTTTTTGCTTTTCTTCAAACAATTCATAGTGATTTTCAATATTACTAATACCTAGTTTTGGTAACTGGCATAATGATTGAGCATTTTTTAATGCCTGTAAAGCCTGTTGGTATTGAATTGCCCGTGTTTGTTGAACATCAAGAGCCTGCTGGTAATCAGCTAATTGAGTTTTGATTTCGTCAACTTCTTGTTCTGTTTGTTCTACTTGATCACGATAGGTTTGGTACTGTTCATTTGCTTCAAGCACTACTTCGTTTTGTTCTTCTAACTTTAAGTTTAAATCATCTAAATCTGCTTGATAACGGTCGATCTTTTCTTGTTGACGTAATGCAGTTTGCACTA
Organism: Gilliamella intestini; assembly: GCF_900094935.1. Classification (GTDB taxonomy): domain Bacteria; phylum Pseudomonadota; class Gammaproteobacteria; order Enterobacterales; family Orbaceae; genus Gilliamella; species Gilliamella intestini. Next base: position 9,143 of record NZ_FMBA01000009.1, on the reverse strand, counting down.
AATTGAGGTGATCATTAGCAGCCTGTAAGTCAGTTTCCAAATCATTTTGCGCATCTTGATGTTCTTTAAGTTCTTTTGCCATTTCAACTTGGCGATATTGATTGCTAATAAGCAGATCTTGCGTTTTAAACATATCACGACGCAAGCCAAGTACTGATTCTATATGAACTCGGCGTTCATTATTATGACGCATATAATCAGCTGCCACATAATTAGTTGATTCAGTAATTAAGTGTTTAAATAAGTCACGATCTGATTGTGTTACTCGAATAGCTTCTAAAGTCATCCGATTCTCGCGCAATGCTGCTTCCATATCTTGGAAAGCTTTTCGCACACCACTATTTTCTGGTAATAAATAATCACGCAGAGAACGAGTAATGGCACTTGAGATACCACCATAAAGTGAGGCCTCAATCAAACGGTAATATTTACTTCTATCGGATGGAGAGCGTAAGCGTTTTGGTAAAATACCAAAATCAAACATAACCGAATGATAATCAGTAATAGAGTTAAATTGTTTAAAGATAATGCCTTCCATTGATTCGGCTTTATCTTTTAACTCTGGTAACGATAAGATTCGCGCTTGTTTATCGTTTAAACGTTCGGTTACTAATTCTGTTGGACTAATACCAACTGGTAGGCCCTGTAGTAAAAATGGCTTGATGTCGACTTTTTTATCACGTCCAGCTACTTGTTGTAAACGTACACCACAAATAATTCGCTGATTACGAGAGTTAATCACATCTAGCATTGAATAACAAACACCGGGCTTTAATTTACCATGCAAACCTTTATCACGTGATCCAGATGTAGCACCTGCTTCTGTGGTGTTTCTAAAATGTAATAAAGTTAAATCAGGGATCAATGCAGTAACAAAAGCCGCCATGGTAGTTGATTTACCTGCGCCATTACCACCAGATAATGTCGTAACTAATTGATCTAATTCAAACGTTCGTGCAAAAAAACCATTCCAGTTTATCAAAGTTAATGAGTGAAATTTACCGTGTCCAATCATGATTATTCAGTCTCCTCATTAACGTCTTCATCTTGTTTTTGTTCTTCATTATTATCGTCTAAAATAAGCGATGATTCGATTTTGATTGCTTCGCCATCTCGAATCAGGCGTAATTGCGCTTCTTGTGCGTCATCACTACTCCGTACATCCGCACCAAAACGGAATATTGATTCATTAATACGAAAACGGCTACTGTCATTACCAACAATAAAAAAAATCATGCCTAACCGACGCAACCGATTTAGCGCTGTTTTCACTTTATCAAATAGTTTTTGGCGATCTAAATCTGAACCTGTTGAACGTTGGTTTACTAATTTGAGTAACTTACTTTCATCTGCTAATGAAACCAGTTCATCAAATAATTCTTGTAAGGTAAAGATCCCCTCATGCGCTAATCTCTCGGGACTTAAATACAAATAACAAAGAACTTTGCCAACAAGCATATCAAGTTCCGATAATACTGAACGTGGAATCAATGTTGTTGAACGAGGACGAAGATAGAAAAATCCTTCAGGCGCACGAATTAACTCAACATTATAACGTTGATAAAATTGCTCGAGTTCAAGTTGGAAATCCATTAGAAAAGCATGATGATCAAGTTCATCAATACCAATATGACGGCCAGAGCGTAATAAACTATCCAGCTCAGGAAAGATAGGATTAGCAATTGCTTGGACCAACTTAACGGGCATATATTTATCGATAGAAGCCTGAGAACTCGCTGCTATGCGCCCCATAACTTCATCAAGATGATGTGCAGTTTGTTGTGTTTCGAAATCGTTAGTATCTGTTGATGACATGTGCTTGTACCTTAGCTCCATAATCGTTAATAGGTTTCCATTCGGCAGGAATTCCAAGCCAATCATCTTCAGCAATACCGAGGCGAATGGCCTGATCAATAAATAATCTTGCTATATCAAAATGTTGTTCGCGCGGGAACTGAGACAAATAGCTATGAATGGTTGTGCCCATATCAAGTGGTTTATTTTCTTGCTTGAATACCATTAAATTTTGTTCAATATGGGCAATAATATGTTCTTGAATCTCTTCAATCATTTCAAATTCAAGTTCCGAAGGTAATTCTCCAGTTACCTCAGCATCATGTAGTGCCAATTCTTCATCACGCATATCTAGTAAGCGATCGGCATTAGCAAAAGTGAGTGACCAAGGCAAATCAAAGTATCCTTGAATCGATTTTCGTAAGCGTTGCGAAAACACCCGATTTTTATCTAAATCAATAGCGGTACGAATAAATTTATGAACATGGCGATCATAACCAATCCAAAGGTCAATCGCTTTTTGCCCCCAACCAATAATGCGATCAAGCTTACCTTGTAGGTCCATAACCACATTATTAATTTTATCAAGATCAGGGTTAGCAAGCGTCGCATCTTGTATTAAAAGTAAGCTAGCTTGTAATTTATCGCCTGCAGCAGCTAAAGTATCTTGCAGCTCACGCAATGTTTGTGATGTTTCAGTTAACAATCCTTCACAACTACTAATTGCTGCTTGCCAATCTTGACTTAATAAGGCTGAAATATTTTGTTTAACATCAGCTTGTTGTTCATCCATCACTCGTTGTGTAATATCGATACTGTCAAAAATTTCAGCGACTGAATATTTTAATGGCGCAAAGACATTTCGATGCCAATGTAAATCATCACCACCTTCGACAGCTGCATCTGCGGCACGTTTTAATTCTTGCGCAACAATGGATAATTGAATGGATAAACGCAGCGTTGAGAATTCTCGCTGACGAATATAGTAATCAGAAATGCCTATTCCTAGTGGAGTTAAACGATAAATCGAGAAACCATCTGTCATTTCACTTGCAAAACGTGTGATTAAGCGTTGGCGTACCAAATCATTGATAGCATTATTGGCTCGTACTGTAATAGTGTCTTCACTCTGTTCAAAAATTTGTGAAACATGTCTAAAAGCATCAATTAATTCAGACTCAGTCATTTCACCGTCAAAACGCTCGCTATTCAATACAGCAATAGCCAATAAAAAAGCTAACCTTTCCACAGGCAAAGCAATTGAAAAATCATTCTTTTTTGCCCAAGAGACCAGTTCTGGCACAGATTGGGAAAAATCAATCATAAAATTTCCTTAATTCAAGGAGAATAAAATCTAAACATACCTCATAGCATTTATATCTCAAGGCTCAAGGTATAAATAAAAATAGCACTAATTATATAACAATATAGAGTAAATTTGTAATGGAATTCGAAGAAAGAATTAAAACAGTATTATTCAAATCATGATTGTTTATATATAGCATCATAATAATATTAGCTAATAAATATCACTAAAGTAATTTAAAATTTTTATTTGTTAAATAAAAAATAGATTCCCTACTCGCACAGAAATCTATTTATGCTAAAATCAATCTACATTCTATCTATAAACTAACATAAGGACGTAACGAAATGCATATCGGTATACCTAAAGAACGGTTAGCCAATGAAGCTAGAGTTGCAGCAACTCCTTTGACTGTTGGACAACTGTTAAAACTGGGCTTTACAGTTTCCGTAGAACAAGGCGCTGGACATGCAGCTCATTATGAAGACCAAGCTTTTATTGATGCTGGAGCCACAATTCAAAACACACAAGATGTTTGGCAAAATGATTTAATTTTGAAGTTTCATGCGCCAAGCGATGATGAAATTTCTTTAATGAAAGAGGGTTCAACCCTTATTAGCTATATTTATCCAGCTCAACATAAAGAGCTATTAGAAAAATTAGCCACCAAAAATATTACTGTAATGGCTATGGATTGTGTACCACGTATTTCACGTGCACAATCTCTAGATGCATTAAGCTCAATGTCTAATATTGCTGGTTATCGTTCAGTTATTGAAGCAGCAAATCAATTTGGTCGATTCTTTACAGGGCAAGTTACTGCTGCTGGTAAAGTACCTCCAGCTAAAATATTAGTTATTGGAGCAGGTGTTGCAGGCCTTGCAGCCATTGGCGCAGCGGTGAGTCTGGGGGCAATTGTTCGTGCTTTTGACACCCGCCCTGAAGTTGCCGAACAAATTAATAGCATGGGAGCTGACTTTTTAGAGTTAGATTTTGAAGAAGAAGCAGGTTCTGGTGACGGTTATGCTAAACAAATGTCAGCGGCCTTTATTGAAGCTGAAATGGCACTGTTTGCAGAGCAAGCCAAAGATGTTGATATCATCATAACAACTGCACTAATTCCAGGTAAACCAGCTCCAAAACTCATTTCGAAAGAAATGGTTGAATCAATGAAACCGGGTAGTGTTATTGTTGATTTGGCTGCGTTAACTGGTGGTAACTGTGAATTAACTAAACCAGGTGAAATTTTCGAAACAGATAACAATGTTAAAATTGTTGGTTATACTGATTTAGCTAATCGTATGCCAGCACAAGCATCACAGCTTTATGGTACTAACATTGTTAACCTATTAAAACTGCTTGCTAAAGAAAAAGATGGTAATATTGATATCAATTTTGAAGATGTTGTAATTCGTGGTGTAACTGTGGTTAAAGATAAAGAAATCACTTGGCCAGCACCACCGATTCAAGTATCTGCTCAACCTCAGAAAAAAGCAGCAGAGCCAATTGTTAAACCAGAACCAAAGCCAATGGATCCTCGCAAAAAATATGGTATTTTAGCTTTAGTTCTCATTGTTTTCTTCTGGCTTGCAAACTCCGTTCCTGAAAGCTTTTTAGGGCATTTTACTGTATTTGCATTATCTTGCGTTGTTGGTTACTACGTTGTATGGAATGTTACACATTCTTTGCATACACCACTAATGTCGGTAACTAATGCAATTTCTGGAATTATATTGGTCGGAGCAATATTACAAGTCAGTGATGATAATGGCTTAACTACGGCAATTGCTTTTGTTGCTATTTTGATTGCTAGTATCAATATTTTTGGTGGATTCTTTGTTACTCAAAGAATGCTGAAAATGTTCCAACGTGGCAAGTAAAGGAGAGCATACATTATGAGTAATGGAATCATTCAAGCAGCCTATGTTATTGCTGCATTACTTTTTATCTTTAGTTTACGAGGTCTTTCCAACCAAGAATCTGCCAAATCTGGTAATATTTACGGTATGATTGGTATGGTAATCGCACTTATTGCAGCAGTTGCAAGTATTAAAGGCGGATTACACTGGATAGTTATTGCAATGATTATTGGTGCTGTAATTGGTTTATATTTGGCTAAAAAAGTTGAAATGACTCAAATGCCAGAGCTTGTTGCACTACTTCATAGCTTTGTTGGAATGGCTGCTGTTCTAGTTGGCTTAAACAGTTATTTAGATCCACACATTCAAAATTTTCAAGGTGGTGAGTTAACTGTACATTTAGTAGAGATTTTTGTTGGTGTCTTTATCGGCGCAGTAACCTTCTCCGGCTCTGTTGTCGCATTTGGTAAATTAAATGGACGCATTAGCTCAAAACCATTATCAATTCCAAATAAACATTATTGGAATCTAGCAGCAATTGTTGTTTCTATCATTTTAATGTTTACTTTTGTTGAAGTAAAAAGTGGCGCTGGTGCAATAATTAGTTTGTTGATCATGGCAATTATTGCATTCGTGTTTGGTTTCCATCTTGTTGCTTCAATTGGTGGTGCTGACATGCCTGTTGTTATTTCAATGCTAAATTCTTATTCAGGTTGGGCAGCAGCAGCAGCAGGCTTTATGTTAGGCAATGATCTATTAATTGTAACAGGCGCATTAGTTGGTTCATCAGGCGCAATTCTTTCATATATTATGTGTAAAGCGATGAACCGCTCATTTATTAGTGTTATTGCTGGCGGTTTCGGTAGCGATGGTAGCGCAGCTAGTTCATCGGATGAAGAACAAGGTGAATACCGTGAAATGCAACCAGCCGAAGTTGCGCAAACATTAAAAGAAGCCCGCTCAGTTATTATTGTTCCTGGATATGGTATGGCAGTTGCTCAAGCTCAAGGTGCAGTAAGTAATATTACTGAAAGACTACGTGGTATGGGTATAGAAGTTCGTTTTGGTATTCACCCAGTAGCAGGACGTTTACCTGGGCATATGAATGTATTATTAGCCGAAGCAAAAGTGCCTTATGATATTGTATTAGAAATGGATGAAATCAACGATGACTTCCCTGATACTGATGTGGTTTGGGTAATTGGAGCTAACGATACAGTCAACCCAGCGGCAGAAGAAGATCCAAATAGCCCAATAGCAGGCATGCCTGTTCTTGAAGTTTGGAAAGCAAAAACGGTTGTTATTTCTAAACGCTCAATGAATACTGGTTATGCAGGTGTACAAAACCCACTATTCTTTAAAGAAAATAGCTATATGCTATTTGGTGATGCTAAAGACAGTGTTGAAAAAGTACTACAAAACCTTTAAGTATCACTAAAAGTATTACTGCGGCTTTTGCCGCAGTATATTTCTAAAATAGGCACTTAATTTAAATTCACCTTAGCTAAAAAATCGATTATTTGATCCGTTATTTCACGGCGTATCTCTGTCCTTATGCGATTCCCACCATCTTTACAAATGATTGCTTCTCCTTTAGCCTCTTGCTCTAAAATATCTATAGCACCTGATTTACAAATTTGCATGAAACTAAAATGCATTGCATCAGGTATAAAAACGCCGAGTTGTTTACATTCATGATTAAAATAATCCTTTAACGGCTTTCCTATTGGTTTATAGGTAGGTGATTTTTGTCGACTTTTGCTTGATACGCTAGTTATCGCAGTTTATCTACATAAACATTTATCTAACCAACAAAGACAGCGCCATTTTTGTCAAGAAGTTTCAGGAACGCCCTATGTTTATGTAAAAAACCAAAAAATCATATTTATACCAACAAGCAAAAATTCTCTAGTTTGCTGTTTGGTTTTATTTTTAAGTAAAGGTAAACCTTTGGTATCAACCTGTAGCATTTCTCTCAAGTAGGTTTTGTTATCTCCTTTAGCTTACTGTTTTAATTTATCTCCAATGGATTTTTTCAAGTTTAACCAGATGCTTAATTCCCGAACCGATGGTTTTATTGCGTTTAAAATTATTTTACATCCCTATGATGTATAAATTTCACTCAAATAAATGATATTTTTTAAGCTTATCATAATAATATCTTTAAAAATTATCTAAATAGGAGTAGATTATTTTTTCAGTAAAAATAAAAAAGAGCGATATTATGGTAAATTTCCAAAAATCCAAAAAATTGGATAATGTTTGTTATGACATCCGAGGACCAATTCTTGAACATGCAAAACGATTAGAAGAAGAAGGCCAAACAATCCTAAAACTAAATATTGGAAATCCAGCCCCATTCGGTTTTGCCGCACCAGATGAATTATTGGTTGATGTTATTCGCAATTTGCCATCCTCACAAGGATATAGTGATTCAAAAGGGCTTTATTCTGCACGAAAAGCGGTCATGCAGCATTATCAAGCTAGAGGGATCACCAGCTTGGATGTTGAAGATATTTATATTGGTAACGGCGTATCAGAGCTCATTGTTCAGTCCATGCAAGCATTACTCAATAGTGGTGATGAAATACTTGTGCCTATGCCAGATTATCCATTATGGACAGCAGCTATTAGCTTGTCTGGAGGTAATGCTGTACATTATCTTTGCGATGAAGAAGCAAATTGGTCGCCAGATTTAGATGATATTAAACAAAAAATCACACCAAAAACAAAAGGCATTGTCATTATTAATCCAAATAATCCAACGGGGGCAGTTTATAGTAAAGAAGTATTACTTGAGATCGCCGAAGTAGCTCGTCAAAATAACTTAATAATTTTTGCCGATGAGATTTACGACAAGATTTTATATGATGATGCTGTGCATCATTCCATTGCTGCATTAGCTCCCGATTTATTTGTCATTACCATGAGTGGGCTATCAAAAACATATCGTGTAGCTGGATTTAGGCAAGGTTGGATGGCGCTTTGTGGTCCAAAACACCATGTAAAAGGCTATATTGAAGGTTTGAATATGCTTGCATCCATGCGTTTATGTGCTAATGTGCCATTACAACATGCTATTCAAGGAGCACTAGGCGGCTACCAAAGTATTAATGAATTTATCACTCCTGGCGGACGTTTGTACGATCAATGTATGCTAGCATGGCGTTTGCTTAATGATATTCCTGGAGTTTCATGCACCAAACCACAAGGTGCATTGTATTTATTTCCAAAACTTGATCAAAAAAAGTTTAATATTCACAATGATCAGAAATTAGTTTTAGATTTTTTATTACAAGAAAAAGTCTTACTTGTGCAAGGAACTGGTTTTAACTGGCATAAACCAGATCATGTTAGAATGGTTGCTTTACCTTATTTAGGTGAACTTGAAGATGCTATTGGAAGGTTTGCTAAGTTTTTATCTCAATATAAACAATAAAAGAAAATTTTAATTAAATCCCCCAATATAATTGGGGATTGTACTATTAAATTAACCCTATTATCTATAATTCAAATCGCATTAATTGATATTAACATAATCATTATTTTAAGGAATTCCTAGCGTTATTTACAGGAATTAGAGAAACTACTGTAAACGACGCGAGGCATTTCTACAGATATGGATTTTAATGATATAAATGATGTTGGCGTTCATATCATTACCCCGCGTGCCTATGAGCTACTCCAACCTTTATTCGATGATTCGGTCGAAGTGTTACCTTTAAAAAGTAATGACGGTACTTATTTTCTGCTCAATATCATTCAAACAACCGATTGTCTGGATCAAGAAAACTCAGTATGTAAAGTTTTGCCATTTGGTGTTTAAAATCATCATTGAATGTTCGTCTTTTGCGTTTAATCTTATTCATATTTGTTCTTTTTTAGTTGTGATTAATTTACCCCTTAAAAAAGTTGTATGAATTAGTGTAGCCGATCCACAATTAACACCTCCTGACACAATGAATTAATTAAAACAATCTTTATTAAGTGAATAAATAATAGAAAGCGGTTATAAATTTGGTTAAGTTATTGACAATAAATTATCTTAAATCAAATTTTTAATAAAAAAAACCCGATAAACAGGGTCAGATTGATGACAAACCTCGATATAATTCGGGGTTTATTTTTTATTTAAACCATAAACAGGATTTTTAATTTGGATTTTATTAAATAAATTAAAAAAT
>NZ_FMBA01000005.1 GCF_900094935.1 Gilliamella intestini | reverse complement strand
TTCCAACTGTTGTCCCCTACCATTCGGCAGATCCCCATACTTTACTCACCCGTCCGCCACTCGTCATCAAGTGCAAGCACTTATGTTACCGTTCGACTTGCATGTGTTAAGCCTGCCGCCAGCGTTCAATCTGAGCCATGATCAAACTCTTCAATTTAAAGTTTGATGCTCAATAACTGTCTCTGACATATTCAAATGAATCTTCAGTGTCACTTATCAAGACTTAATTTTTTTAGTCCGTAGACTTTAATCTTTTGTCTCGCAAGTGCCCACACAGATTGTCTGTTTCTTCTTTTTAAAGAGCTGACAGCTTTTCAACTAAACCAACATTTCGTTGTTTTACTTCGCTGTCTCAAGGGTTGCGTATATTACTCACTTCACTTGTGAACGTCAACCCCTATTTTAGAAATTTTTATTTTTTTGTATTGAATGACTACTTTTTACACAAACTTAAGTGTTATAGGGTTATTTTTAGTTGTTTTGTCACATTAATAGCTTTATTAGTAGCCTCTTTAACTGTCGATGCTCTAGCTAACGCAACTCCCATTCTTCTTGTTCCTTTTACTTCTGGTTTACCAAATAAACGTAAATCAGTTTGCGGTTCGCTTAATGCTTTATCGATATTAGCAAAAGTTATTTGTTTTGAATTACCTTCTATTAATAAAACAGATGATGCACAAGCACCATATTGTTCTATAATTGGAATTGGCAATCCTAATATTGCTCTTGCATGTAATGCGAACTCAGATAAGTTTTGTGAAATTAATGTCACCATACCGGTATCATGGGGGCGAGGTGATACTTCACTAAACCATACTTGATCCCCTTTAACAAATAATTCAACACCAAATACCCCTCGTCCACCTAATGCTTCTGTTATTTTAGTTGCAATATTTTTCGCTTGTTTCAATGCTTTTTCAGGCATCTGCTGAGGTTGCCAAGATTCTCGATAGTCGCCTTTTTCTTGACGATGACCAATTGGTTCGCAGAATGAAACTCCGTTAATATGCCGAACAGTCAGCAAAGTAATCTCGTAATCAAAATCAACAAAACCTTCTATGATTACTTTACCCCCACCAGAGCGCCCTCCTTCTTGAGCATATATCCATGAAGATTTAATATCTGCTTCACTACGCAATAAAGATTGACCTTTGCCCGAAGAGCTCATAACGGGCTTAACCAAACATGGAAAACCTATCTCTTTTACCATTTGTTCATATTCAAATTCGTTTTCGGCGAAACGATAAGGTGAAGTAGGTAGTTTTAATTCTTCTGCAGCAAGACGGCGAATTCCCTCACGATTCATTGTTAATTGCGTTGCTTTTGCTGTTGGAATAACAGTAAATCCTTCTTTTTCCAACTCAACTAGTGTAGATGTGGCAATAGCTTCAATCTCTGGAACAATATAATCGGGATTTTCCATTTCAATGACTTTTCTTAGATCATCCCCATCAAGCATATTAACAGTATGATACCGATGAGCTACTTGCATTGCTGGCGCATTAGCATAGCGATCAACTGCAATAACTTCACAGCCAAAACGTTGTAATTCAATCGCAACTTCTTTAGCTAATTCTCCTGCACCACAAAGTAATACTTTAGTTGCAGTCGGTGATAAAGGAGTACCTAATTTAGCCATAATTCCCTCATACACAGTTAATTGTTATATATCAAAAAATAAAAAATCGGGAAAATTATCCCGATTTTTTAATCAATATTAAGCTTGATAAGGATCACGTAGAATCATAGTTTCATTGCGATCTGGACCTGTTGAAATAATATCAATTGGTGTTTCGGTTAACTCTTCAATTCTTTTGATATAAGCTTTTGCTGCTTGTGGCAGTGCATCATAGCTTTTAATGCCAAAAGTTGATTCGCTCCAACCTGGCATAGTTTCATAAACAGGTTTAACTAAGCTCCACTCTTCAGCGGCAGCTGGAGCATTTTTGATAACATCACCATTTGGTAATTGGTAACCGACACAAATTTTTACTTCTTTAAGCCCATCTAACACATCAAGTTTAGTTAAACAAAATCCAGAAACAGAATTAAGTTGTACCGCTTTACGCACAGCAACTGCATCAAGCCATCCAGTGCGACGGCGGCGACCTGTTGTTGCACCAAATTCATTACCTTGTTTACAAAGGTATTCACCAACTTCATCAAATAGCTCGGTAGGGAATGGGCCTGCACCAACACGCGTAGAGTAAGCTTTAACAATACCTAACACATAGCCAACATAACGCGGGCCAAAACCAGATCCCGTTGCTACACCACCAGCAGTAGTATTAGAAGAAGTTACAAAAGGATAAGTACCATGATCGATATCAAGTAATGTTCCTTGTGCACCTTCAAACATAATTCTTTCGCCTTTTCTTCGTGCATCTTCTAAAAGCGCAGGAATATCGGCAATCATAGCAACTAAAATATCAGCTATAGCTAATGTAGCATCTAAAACTTTTTGATAATCTACAGCTTCGATTTTGTAATAATTGACTAATTGAAAATTATGATAATCCATCACATCTTTTAGTTTTTCAGAAAAAGCTTGACGATCACGTAAATCACCAACTCGAAGTCCACGGCGAGCAACTTTATCCTCATAAGCAGGACCAATACCACGCCCTGTTGTTCCAATAGCTTTATTGCCACGAGCTTTTTCTCGAGCTTGATCTAATGCAATATGGTAAGGCAAAATTAGAGGACATGATTCAGAGATAAGGAGTCTTTCCCTAACAGGAATACCACTATTTTCTAACTCTTTCATCTCTTTCATCAAAGCATCAGGACAAAGCACTACACCATTAGCAATAATGCTAATAACATCATTACGTAAAATTCCTGATGGAATTAAATGTAATACTGTTTTTTCACCATTAATAACTAATGTATGACCTGCATTATGCCCGCCTTGATAACGAACAACATACTTTGCTTTTTCCGTGAGTAAATCAACAACTTTACCTTTGCCTTCATCACCCCATTGTGTACCTAGCACAACAACATTATTACTCATAGACTATTTACTCATTCAGTTAATTATCAGATTTTAATTTCATATATTTAAAAAATTCACTATCAGGGCTAATAACTACAATATCATTACCTGTAAAGCTTCGTTCATAAGCTTTTAGCCTTCGTATAAAGCTAAAAAACTCTATATCTGTACCAAAAGCATCAACATAAAGTTTGATTGCATTCGCATCACCTTCACCACGAATAGAGCGAGATTGACGTTCAGCTTCAGATAATATTTTGGTTACTTCTAGTATAGTCTCTGCTCGTATTTCATCAGCTTTTTTAATACCTTGAAAAGGTTGATTTTGGATAATATTCTTCCGGTCTGCTTTCATTTTCTCATAAATAGAATTAGACATTTCTTGAGGAAAATTAACTTTCTTTAAGCGGACATCAATAACTTCAATACCAAAAGGCCTCATACTCGCTTGATTACCCTCTAAAGCTTTTTCATTTTTATTAATGTGCTTTTCAATCGAATCACTTTTAACCAATTCTTGAACAGTGCTATTTAAGGTATCCTTTACACGGATCACTATAGAATTATGAGAGTTATTATTTGTATCATTAACAACATCAATGATATTTAATTTTTGAATTTCTGCTCTTAAACAGCCATTTAATCGAGCAAGTAACAAGTTCTCAATACTATTACCACCAGCAATAGTTTCATAATATCGATTAAAATCAACAATCTTCCATTGTACGAAATAATCAACAACTAAATCTTTATTTTCGTGTGTTCTAAACTTTTGTTCTTGACCGACATTATTAGAACTATTTGTTGTTTTGATTTTAGCATCAACAATTTTTACATTATCCATTCCTGGAAATTTAAAATGTAATCCAGGTTCAGATAATCCTATAGTTTTATTAAACCGTAAAACAATTCCTCGAGTACCTTCTTCAATAACATAAGCGCTAGAAAAAAACACACCAATCAAAATTAATGCTATAGGAATCAATAATTTGCGCATAATTTTCTCCTTATCTTCCCATAAACCGTGGAGTCCGCGAAGTCTCGCCAACTTTAATGGTGTTATTAGTGTTTTTGTTATTTTCTTTTGATAATTCCGGCATCGGTTGAGGCTGCTCTTTTACTGATTCAGACGCTCTCAGCATATTAGAATTATATTCACTATTTTGGTTTGATAACGTCATTGTTTGAGAATTTTTTTCACTCTTATTTTTTAATAGTGCTTCTAACGGTAACACTATCATATTTCCACTTTTATCATTCACTATAATCTTATTGGTTTTAGTTAATACTCTTTCCATAGTTTCAATATATAAATGTTCTTTAGTAATTTCTGGTGCTACTTTATATTGTGGTAAGATTTTTTCAAAACTGTCCACATCACCAGCAGCTTCAAGTTCTACTCTAATCTTATAAGCATTAGCATCAGCTAAAATTCCTGCTGAACGTTCTTCTGCCTGCTGAATTTTTTGCACCTTATCAGCTTCAGCTTGTTTGATTTCTCGCTCACTATCGTCTTGAACATGAAGCGTATCATTGTAAGTATCTTTCACTTCATCTGGTAGACGAGCAACTTGAAAATTCAAATTAATAACATTAATACCCATATCATAGGGACTAATGATATTGACTAATTCATCTTTAGTGCTACGTTCTATAGCTGAACGTTCATCAGAAATTATCGCACCAATATTTGAACTTGCCACCACCGTTCTAAGGGCACTATCGGCAGCTTGGCGCAGACTATCTTCTACATTAGTGACATTAAATAAATATTTTAAAGGATCGCTGACACTGTATTGCACATTTATATCAACAAAAACCAAATTTTCATCAGCTGTAACAATAAGTCCTTGTTCGTTGAAATTTCGAATGCCCTGTGTATCAACAATATACACTTTATCGATTAAAGTTGGCTTCCAATTTAGCCCTGGTTGAATGATTTCAGATTGAACTTGACCGAAACGAGTAATTACACCACGCTGATTTTGGTTAATGGTATAAAATCCACTTCCCGCCCAAACTAGAACTAGTGAGGCAATTATAGATATGATAATTTTAGTTATACTCATCGGCAATTTAATTCCAGAGGAACCATTATTATTGCCGAAATTATTTTTTTTTAATAATTTTTTAACTTTATCAAATAAGCCATCAGATGAATGATTAGTTGGCTTTTTTTTATTATTCCCCCATGGGTCGTTATCTTGTCCGTTATTGCCGGGCTGATTCCACGCCATATTGTATATGCTCCATTTGATAATTAGTTGTTATTTTGCTTATTGATTAAGTATAACAGATCTGGTTCTTGTTTACAGAGGCGATTCCATTCAATAGAGGGAATTCTCACATCTAGATGAAAACTACCATCCTCATTAATAAATTCATTTTCTACTGCATTTAACTGATATAAACGACTTCTTAGTCTTGCTAAATAAGCCGGCACACTCAAATGGCAAACCTGAATTTGCTTAGCGAGTCTTTCTTTTAACGCAATGAATAATTGATCCAATCCTAAACCATTTTGCGCTGAAATCCAAACTCGAATAGGCATACCGTTTTCATCTCGATCAATACTTGGTTGTTTTCCTTCTATCAAATCGATTTTATTCATAACGAGTAATGCAGGAATTTCGTGTGCATTAATTTCCTGCAAAACCTCATCAACAGCATACATGTTATCTAATAAATTAGGGTCTGCTGCATCAATGACATGTAATAGTAATGTTGCTTCTTGCGTTTCAAGTAATGTTGCTTTAAAAGCTGCAATAAGATCATGAGGTAAATGGCGAATAAAGCCTACAGTATCTGCTAAAACAACCTGACCAACATCATCAACCATAACCCTTCGTAGGGTTGGATCAAGTGTAGCAAATAGCTGATTAGCAGCATAAACATCGGCATTTGTTAATGCATTAAATAATGTTGATTTACCAGCATTAGTATAGCCAACTAAAGATGCTGTTGATAGATCAGCTTTACTTCTTGATTGACGATTTTGATTACGCTGTTTTTCAACTTTATCTAGTTTTGACAAAATTAATTGAATTCGATGACGAATTAATCGTCTATCGGTTTCTAACTGAGTTTCACCGGGTCCACGTAAGCCAATACCACCTTTTTGCCGTTCTAAATGTGTCCAACCCCGAACTAAACGAGTCGAAAGATGCTGTAATTGCGCTAATTCAACTTGCAATTTACCTTCATGTGTCCTGGCTCGTTGCGCAAAAATATCAAGAATTAATCCTGTTCTATCAACAACACGACATTTACACAACTGCTCTAAATTACGTTCTTGGGAGGGAGTTAAAGTATGATTGACTAAAACAACAGAAGCATTAAGCTGTTTAACTTTTTCAGCTATTTCTTGCGCTTTACCTTCACCTATAAAATATTTGGATTGAGGTGCTTTTCTTGAAGTTGTTACAATATCGATAATATCTATTTGAGCTGAAGAAACCAAAACCTCAAACTCTTTAAGATCCTCAATATCACTTTCTTGAGGAAAGAATACATGGACTAACAAGGCGGTTTCACCGCCTTTATATCTTTCAAACAATCAGATTCTCCACCAAAATATCAACTTTCGTCTTCCTCTTGAGGTTGAGATACCAATCCAGAAATAGGTCTAGATGGTACAACTGTTGAGATAGCATGTTTATAAACCATTTGGCTAACAGTATTTTTTAACAAAATAACAAACTGATCAAAAGACTCAATTTGACCTTGCAGCTTAATACCATTAACTAAATAGATAGATACTGGAATATGCTCGCGACGAAGCAAGTTTAAATAAGGATCTTGTAATGACTGCCCTTTTGACATGAGTTTATCCTTTAATAAGAAAATTATAATAAGATGAAAGAACCAATAATGTTATCGCAGAAAATAAAAATTTATTCACGACGAAAAATAAAACGTTTTTATTATCTACCAAAATAACATAAAAAGCACTGTTCTTAAACCAAGCAATAATAATTAATGCACAAATAACTAAAATTTTAATGAATTTAAACCAAAAAATAAAAAAATTATACCCATACTTAACAATTGCTTGCAATATTTTTACTAAATTAGATAAGAGCAATTTAAATTAAAAAGATACGTACTCTTTTATTTCAATATTTTATCAAAAACAGAACCTATATTATCGGTATTTAACCATGTTATAGGTTGTTTCCAACCTCGTAACCACGTTATTTGCCTTTTCGCTAATTGGCGTGTAGCGCAAATCCCTTTAAAAACCATTTCATCATAACTTGTATTGCCATTTAAATACTCCCACATTTGACGATATCCAACACAACGCATAGAAGGTAAATTTAAATGTAAATCCGATCGCTGCATAAGTGCTCTAACTTCATTTTCAAATCCTTGCTCCAACATATTTAAAAAGCGTTGTTCAATACGTTCATGTAATTGCGACCGATCTTGAGGCATAATAGCAAATTGCATAATATCGTATGGTAATGCTTCGCCACTTTCTTGTGTAAGTTCAGTTAGACTTTTTCCTGAAATTAAATAAACCTCTAAAGCACGATTAAGCCGCTGAGGATCGTTAGGATGAATTCGTTCAGCTGAAATTGGATCGACTTTTTTTAGATCTTCGTGAATCGCTTGCCAACCTAATTTATTGGCTTTTTCCTCTATTTGCTGACGAATTTCGCTATTAGCAGCAGGAAGCGGTGAAAGCCCTTCAATTAAAGCCTTAAAATAGAGCATTGTCCCACCAACCAACAATGGAATTCGCCCTTTTTTAAGGGTTTTTTCAATTTCCACAATAGCATCATGTCTAAAATTAGCTGCCGAATAACTTTTTGCTGGATCACAAATATCAATCAATTTATGAGGATACTTTTGTTGTTCTTCTTTAGTTGGTTTTGCAGTACCAATATCCATACCTCGATAAATTAGAGCTGAATCGACACTAATAATATCAATAGGATAACGATCATAAAGTTCCATAGCAATAGCTGTTTTACCAGATGCTGTTGGTCCCATTAACGAAATAATTTTTGGTTTATTCATGATAAAACTGATTGAGTTAAAAATTGTATATCAATCGGATATAAAAACGATTCTTGTTGTAACAGATTAATATCCACTT
Organism: Gilliamella intestini; assembly: GCF_900094935.1. Lineage (GTDB taxonomy): Bacteria > Pseudomonadota > Gammaproteobacteria > Enterobacterales > Orbaceae > Gilliamella > Gilliamella intestini. Next base: position 87,692 of record NZ_FMBA01000005.1, on the reverse strand, counting down.
GTTCTAACTGAGCAAGTAAGTGAGCCACGTTATCCATGTTCCAATTTACTGCATAATTATCATTATACAAGCTAGCTAACCAAGCCGCAATTTGAGTTGGCTCGAAAACTTCCTTTTCTGACGATGAAATAAAAACAATTAAAGCAGGTAATACTTGTTGCCAATTGATAGTGCGCAACATTTTAGGAACTTTTTGTAAATACAACTTTGCTTTATCAATATAAAAATCAAAACCTAAAAAATTTAGTTGCGGCTGATAAGAAGAAAGGACTTGCTGCTCTTTATTATTAATTAAAATTGTCAATGGGATAAGCAATTTTTCAGAGTTTTGTAACAATAATTTAATCGCAACAACTTTTTGTTGAGCAATAGGCAACTTCATCAACATTAATTTTTGTTGATTATCTTCATTTTTTTCAAGCAATGCAATATCAGGTTGAATAATAGTTAACACCCGTCCAAATGTCACTAATGATGAATTATTAAGTTGCTGTTGTAGTGATTGCAATGGTGTACTTCGTTTTGGAAATAATGATTCAATAACCGCTTTTTGTGGTTCAGTTATTTCATTTTCTTCTACCGATAAAAATGGCTTTTTAGGCTCAAGTTCTGCAATATTTTGAGAAGGAGATTCAACACTAACTAACTGACCATACAACGCATTTTCTTTAGCATAATTGCTAGTTTTTTTTGGTAATTGGTTACTAGCTTGATAAGGCTTAGAAATAGTCTGTTGATTAAATATATTTTCTCCAGCTGCTTGCCGATTAGGTGTTATTGTTACTTTTTCATCTATTGCAGATAAATCCGATTCAAGGGCCATAACTATAGCTTGATAAACAAAATCATGCACTAATCTAGCTTCATGAAAACGGACCTCATGCTTAGCTGGATGAACATTAACATCAACTTGTTTTGGATCTATTTGTAAAAACACCACATAACTTTGTTGTTCATTCGCACGTCTTGTATAGGCTTGTCGTAATGCATGATTAAGTAATTTATCTTTGATAACTCGACCATTAACATAAAAATATTGCAAATCACTAACATCGCTACTTGTTACCCAACCTTGAATAAATAAATCATCATGTTGCCAATCTAATTTGACTGCTTTTTGCATAAATACCCGCCCACACACCAATTCTACCCTTTTTTCAAGGCTAGATGAACGATACTGCTTAACAAGTTTACCATTATGCTGCAAATTAAAGGTAACATCAGGACGTGCAAGCGCAATACGCCGAATAAATTCCTCAATATGCATAAATTCGGTTTTTTCTGTTTTTAAAAAACGGCGTCTTGCAGGAGTATTGTAAAACAAATCAAGTACTTCAACAGTCGAGCCAACAGGGTGTGCAGCAGGTTTAATCACCGGCTCCATATCCCGCCCTTCAGCATAAACTTGCCAAGCTTCAGTTTGTTGTGCTGTGCGTGAAGTTAATGTCAACCTTGCAACTGAACTTATACTCGCCAGAGCCTCACCACGAAATCCAAGGCTAATAATAGAATCTAAATCATCTAACTTGCTGATTTTACTTGTCGCATGACGAGCAAGTGCCAGTGCTAATTCATCTTTAGCAATACCACAACCATTATCTCGAATACGAATTAATTTACAGCCGCCTTGCTCAAGATCAATATCAATTTGAGTACTACCCGCATCAAGGCTATTTTCAACCAACTCTTTAATGACTGATGCTGGTCGTTCTACCACCTCACCAGCAGCAATTTGATTCGCTAATTGAGGAGAAAGAATATGAATTGCCATTAATGCTGTTCCCCAAATTTTGGATTTTGTTTAACGTAATTTTTTATACCTTGATAGATAGCTTTGGCAATCTTATCTTGATGAGTATTACTACTTAGTAAGCGTTCTTCACCTTCGTTAGAGATAAAACCAACTTCAACTAAAATCGATGGAATATCTGGTGAACGTAATACTCCTAAGCTTGCATGTTCTGGAACTGATTTATGTAATTTTACTATCTTTTTAATTTCTTTTAATACTTGTTTTGCTAACTCATATCCTACTCGTTGAGAATAAGAAAATTGTAGATCTAATATGGCTTGGCTCAAATGAGGATCATGATCATCGCTAAGCGCATCACCTGCTCCACCAAGTAATTGTGATTGTTTTTCATCTTGTTCAAGCCAACGACCAAGTTCTGTGTCCGCTCGCTTTGTTGACAATACCCAGATCGAAGCACCCGTTGCATTCCGATTTGGTGCAGCATCGGCGTGAACTGAAACTAACAAATTAGCTTTATTTTTTCTAGCAATTTCAGAGCGTTGCGAAACAGAAATAAAATTATCACTGCTACGGGTTAATACCCCTTTAAAATTAGGATCTTTATTTAGTAAATTGGTAAGTTTTTTAGCAATAGAAAGCGTAACTGTTTTTTCATATAACTTATTCTTGCCTATTGCGCCGGAATCTTTACCACCATGCCCAGCATCAACGGCAATAACAACTTTAGCTGCATAGGCAGAACTACAAAGCAGTAATAAGATAAAAAAAGTGAATAATTTTTTCATTGTCTTTATATTGTTTATTTCAATTATGATAGATTAATAATCTCGCTGCCTTTTTCGCTTATAGCCTGAACGCAAGCAGTACGTTCAAGCGCCAAATAAGTCAAATGAACTTCAAGATCCGCGCTTGGCAAAATCCCATTTGCTTGCTGTGGCCACTCAATCAAACAAATTGATCGCGAATAAAAATATTCACGAATTCCCATAAACTCTAGCTCTTCTGGATCACAAAGCCGATATAAATCAAAATGGTAAACTGAAAAATTATCAAATTGATAGGTTTCAACTAATGTATAAGTTGGACTTTTTACGTTACCTACATGACCTAATTGTTGCAAAAAACCACGACTAAAAGTTGTTTTACCTGCACCAAGATCGCCAATTAAATAGATAACAATTGTATCATCATGTTTGGATAAATAGTTTAAACATAGTTTGGCAAGTTTACTACCAAACAAAATCGTTTGTTGCTCATTGCTTAAAATAACTGGCTTCATGATGAATTCTTTGCTCAATAAATAGTTCTTATTATATACTAATAACATCAAAGATTGTACTAACCAAAATGAGCTTGATTTTGTAAAAAAGTTTCAGGTAACTATACGTTTCAGTATAAAAAGTGAAAATAATGCTACATACTATATCAACAGCAAACCAATCAGCCATAAATCCACAATTAATATCAGCTCAAGATGTTGTATTGTTCTGGCAAAATGGCGTTATTCTGGCTATACAAAATAATCCATTATTAAATGATATTATAAAAAAAACTAAGCACTGTTACGTCATTAACAGCGATATAGAGGCCCGAGGAATAAGCAAAATTATTGATTCAAGACTTAAAATTATCAATATGCAACAAGTTGTTGGACTTACAACTAACCATTTTCCACAAATGAACTGGGAATAACCACAGGGCAGCTACCACTACCCAGTTTTAAAAGCATGAATCATGCAAATTTGCAAAACTTAAAACCTAAGTTTAATATAAATCTCAATTTTACTCAGCTCGTATTCAAATTTATGGCTAATTTATTAACGCTATCGGAAATCAATAATTATTTAAAAAATGGTGAAGTGATTGCTTATCCTACCGAGGCTGTTTTCGGTCTAGGGTGTGATCCTGATTGTGAATCAGCCGTATTAAAACTGTTACAACTAAAACAGCGTTCAGTAGATAAAGGCTTAATTTTAATTGCTAGCCATTACCAACAATTGCTCCCTTATATAGATGAATTAGCTATTACTAATGAACAAAAACAGTTAGCACTTACTAACTGGCCAGGCCCTATTACTTGGATTTTTCCTAAAAATAAAAAAACACCTTATTTTTTGACTGGTAAATTCGACACCATAGCAGTGCGAGTCACCAATCACCCATTAGTTTGTAAACTATGTGATCTTTATGGCAAACCGATAGTTTCAACCAGTGCTAATTTATCAAGTTATCCTCCTTGTAAAACAGTCATCGAAGTAACCAAACAATTTGGCCAAAATTTTCCGATTTTAGCAGGCGAAACAGGTAATAGATTACAGCCATCTCAAATCAGAGATATTCAAACAGGTAACATTATTCGACAAGGATAGATATATGCAAAATTTATATATTGGTGTGATGTCAGGAACTAGCATGGATGGAATTGATATTGCTTTAGTTAATATTACCGCAAAAAATGTCACATCAATAGCTAGTAGCTGCTATCCAATGCCCTCCAAATTAAAGCAGCAATTATTAGCATTATGTGAAACAAAGCAAACCACATTACAAAATTTGGGTGAATTAGACCACCAACTTGGTGAATTATTTGCTGATAGTATCAATCAATTTTTAAAAGACAATAAAATAGATAAACAACAAATAAAAGCAATTGGTTGCCACGGGCAAACTATTTACCATGCACCAATAGGTGACAATCCATTTACCCTACAAATTGGCGATGCCAATATTATCGCTGCAAAAACAGGTATAACCACCATAGCTGATTTTCGCCGAAAAGATATGGCTTATGGCGGGCAAGGAGCACCGCTGGTACCTGCTTTTCATAAAGCGGTGCTACAAGATCCACAAATTAATCGAGTAGTATTGAATATAGGAGGAATTAGTAACATTTCAGTATTAATTCCTAACCATACTGTTATTGGTTACGATACAGGTCCAGGAAACGTACTGCTTGATTGCTGGATAAATCAAAATCTAGGTAAAAGTTATGATAAAAATGGACTGTGGGCAAAAACAGGAAAAGTCAGTCAAGACTTATTGAATAAATTATTTGATGAAGATTATTTCAAAATACCAGCACCTAAAAGTACAGGGCGAGAGTTATTTAATTTACCATGGTTACATAAAAAATTAGCAGGAACTGATTTAAAATCAGAAGATATTCAAGCAACGCTCGTTGAATTAACCTCTTTATCAATTGCAAATGAAATCAAAGAATTACCTATATTAAAAAAACTATCTTGCGAGCTTTTAGTCTGTGGCGGAGGTGCTAAAAATCCGCTTATTATGCAAAGATTATCAACATTATTACCATCATGGTCAGTATTAACAACCGATACTAAAGGCATAAATGGTGACGATATGGAAGCAATAGCCTTCGCTTGGCTCGCTTATTGTCGAATCAACAATATTCCATCAAATATTCCCGAAGTAACTGGGGCAAACCAAGCTGTGTGTTTGGGCGTTATTTATCAATAAACTAAAAAATATAAAAATATCGATCAAATCAACCCAAATTTTTGTAACGCTTTAGCGATACCATCATTATTATTAGTATCTGTAACAAACTCAGCTTGTGCTTTTAATTCATCAACAGCATTACCCATAGCAATAGGATGATCAACGGTTAGAAACATTTCAAAATCATTCATTCCATCACCAAAGGCATAAGTTGGCACATCAGTAAACCCTTTATTTTTTAATAACTGAGTAATACCATAACCTTTAGATCCACCATGATTAAAAACATCAACACAGTAAGGGGTATTACGAATAAAGGTTAGCTCAGGAAAAACATCTCGATAAAGAGCCTCTCCAGATTCACAAAGCAATAAAATCATCTGAATAGGTGATTTTAAATAAACCTGATCATCAACTGAAGGAACTGGTTGCTTAAGATAATTATAAAACTTCTCGGCTGGTTGACTATACTCAGATATACACATCATTTCATCATTATAAAAAGATAAAGGAATATTCATTTCCTGTTTAGAATACTGATGTATTCTTACTATCACATCTTTATCAATATTATTAGTAAAAACCTTTTCGCCTTTGTATAAAACAACTTGCCCATTCATGCCAATAATTGAGTCAATCTGAGTCTTTCTCATTAAATCAACAACTTCACAAGGTGTTCGACCGGTTGCAATCATTGGAATAATATTATTTTGTTTTAATTTTTCTATAGCTTCAAGAGAGCTAGACAATACATCAACTTGACTATTAAACAATGTCCCATCTAAATCAAAAAAAACAATAGCTTCAGGTTTATGACTCATATTACAAATCCAAAATATGTTTAATAAAAGGAATAGTTAATTTACGCTGTTGAGCAAGCGTTGCCACTTCAAACTTCTCTAACAAAGAAAACAAGGTTCGCATATCACGATTAACACGTTTTAATAAAAATAACCCAACATCTGTTGATAATTCAAATCCACTTAATTGTGCTCTTAATTGTAAGGCTTTAAGCTTATCATCATCGCTAAGTTCTTTTAATTGATAAACCTGCCCCCAAGATAATCTAGAAACTAAATCAGGCAATATAAAAGAAATTTGTTTAGGTGGAGCATTTGCGGTTATCAATAATTTACTCACATTTTTTTCTGTCAAACGATTAAATAAATCGAAAATAGCCTCTTCCCAATCTCTATGGCCTGCTATTGCATCAATATCATCTAAACAGACTAAATCATAATTTTCTAATCCCTGTAAAATTTCAGGTACCAAATGATAATGCTGTTTTAATGGAATATAACTAGCTAATTTATTTTGACTTGACGCATGTAAAAGGTGAGTTCGACCTGCAACGCTAGCCGCCCATATATAAAAGACATTAAACCCCTCTTTAACTAATAAGGTTTGCAACGAATCAAACAATAACCGATTATTACCTACATAAAAACTATCAAAAGTTTCATTATTAGATAATGGAAAAGGCAAAGGTAGCTGTGAAAGAGTAATAAAGTAACCTCACAATACAAATAAAATCATATTAAGTATAAATTTGCTTTTATAAAAATCAATCACTTTTATATAAAAAGACAAACAGATAACTGCTAATTCAAAAATAAAACAAAAAACAACAATACGATCAAAAATTCCTGTTTAAAATAAGAACAATAAAAAGTTAAAATTCAAGCAATTAAACTTAATTTTTGTGGATAACTCTGTTAAAAATTAGGATAACAAGCTGTTATGATCGCATTAACAACTTCAAAATAGAAAACACATGTGGATAAAAAGAATAGTTATACACAAGTTTAAACAAAAAAAGATCCGATCAATTAACAGAATAAATCGATCGATAAGATCCTATAAAATAATCATAAAAAAGAGTTATCACCATAAAGGATCCGATCTAATAATAATAAAAATAAAAAGATCATCTAAAAGATCTTATTTTATTTAAATCGCGATCAAAATAGATCATTTGACGTAAACGAAAAGATGAGTAAAATCTCCTACCCTGAATAAACCAAATCTCCTGATCTAAATTAGCGATCATCTATACACAAAATAAATACGAGGCTTTTTATGTTTTATCCAGATCTTTTTGATGTCATCATCGTTGGTGGCGGTCATGCAGGAACAGAAGCAGCAATGGCATCAGCAAGAATGGGACGGAAAACACTACTTTTAACCCATAATATCAATACATTAGGACAAATGTCTTGTAATCCTGCCATTGGTGGCATAGGTAAAGGCCATTTGGTAAAAGAAATTGATGCAATGGGTGGCTTAATGGCAAGTGCTATCGATCATGCTGGGATCCAATTTAGGATCTTAAATAACAGTAAAGGGCCTGCAGTTAGGGCTACAAGAGCACAAGCAGACAGATCACTATATTGCAAAGTAATCCGAACGACACTTGAAAATCAAGAAAACTTAATGCTATTTCAACAAGCTGTTGAAGATGTGATCATCGAAAACGATCAGATCATAGGTGTAAAAACCCAAATGGGAGTTTCTTTTAAAGCTAAAGCTGTAGTATTAACAACAGGTACCTTTTTAGATGGAAAGATCCATATAGGACTTAATAATTACAGTGGTGGACGTACAGGTGATCCGGCTTCGATCAGCTTGTCAAAATCACTTCATCAATATCCATTTAGAATGGGACGGTTAAAAACCGGTACCCCACCACGAATTGATGCCAGAACAATAGATTTTTCAAAATTAGGCACACAATATGGCGATGATCCTGTTCCTGTATTCTCATTTTTAGGTAATGCAAACGAACATCCTAAACAAATTCCTTGTTATATCACAAGTACTAATGAAATAACACACGAGATCATTCGAAATAGCTTAGATCGTAGTCCTATGTATACAGGTGTAATAGAAGGAGTAGGTCCAAGATATTGCCCATCGATTGAAGATAAGATCATGCGTTTTGCGGATCGTAATTCTCATCAGATCTATTTAGAGCCTGAAGGATTAGATAGCAACGAAATATATCCAAATGGGATCTCAACAAGTTTACCATTTGATACACAATTAGCATTTGTACGCAGTATGAAAGGATTAGAAAATGCTAATATTGTCAGACCTGGTTATGCGATCGAATATGATTATTTTGATCCAAGGGATCTTAAGCCAACACTTGAAAGTAAAGTTATCAAAGGTCTCTTTTTAGCAGGACAGATCAACGGAACAACTGGTTATGAAGAAGCTGCAGCTCAAGGAATGCTTGCCGGTTTAAATGCAGCACGTTTTGTATATGATCAAGATCAATGGTACCCAAGCCGTGATCAAGCTTATTTAGGGGTGTTGGTTGACGATCTTTGTACTCTTGGTACTAACGAACCTTATCGCATGTTTACCTCGCGTGCTGAATATCGTTTAATGTTACGTGAAGACAATGCTGATATTCGCTTAACTGAGATTGGTCGCAAGCTAGGTATGGTTGATGATTATCGCTGGCAACGTTTTAACGAAAAATTTGAAGCTATTGAACAAGAAAGAGCAAGATTACGTGATATATGGGTACATCCTCATATTGAAACCATTGATGAAGTAAATGCCGTGTTAAGTGCTAATTTGACTAAAGAAGCGAATGGAGAAGAGTTACTTAAGCGACCTGAAATGAGTTATAACACATTGAAATCGCTTTCATTATTTGCGCCTGGATTGTCCGACGTACAGGCTGCTGAACAGGTTGAAATTCAAGTTAAATATGACGGATATATTAAACTGCAAATCGAAGAAATTGAACGTCAAAAACGCAATGAAGAAACGCTTATTCCTGAGCATATTGATTATGCTGAAATATCTGGTTTATCGAACGAAGTTGTGGCTAAATTAAAACAAAATAAACCTGTTTCAATAGGACAAGCTTCGCGTATATCAGGAATTACTCCTGCTGCGATTTCAATGTTATTAGTTTATTTAAAAAAGAAAAATTATGTTAAAAAAGAAACTCATTAATCTAATAGATCAAACAGATCTTTTGATCTCAGAATCACAAATAGATCAATTGATCCATTATGTTGAGATGCTAAACAAATGGAATAAAACTTACAACTTAACAGCTGTACGAGATCCTAATGAAATGTTAATTAAACATATAATGGATAGCTTAGTTGTATCACCTTATTTAACTGGAAAAACTTTTATTGATGTTGGAACGGGTCCTGGTTTACCAGGCGTTCCACTAGCAATTGCTAACCCAGATAAACAATTTGATTTGGTGGATAGTTTAGGTAAGCGTATTCGATTTTTAAAACAAGTACAGTTTGAATTAAAGCTAACTAATATAAACCCAATACAAAGCCGAATAGAAGATTATAACGATAAAAAGTTTGATGGAGTTATTAGCCGAGCATTTGCTTCATTGCAAGACATGCTTAGTTGGTGTAAACATCTTCCTAATGAACAAGGAGCTTTTTATGCTCTAAAAGGAAGTGACATAGATCCTATTACAGATGATTTTACACTTAAACAAAATATAAAATTGACCATACCTGAGTTAGATGCTGAAAGGTGTTTAATTATTATTCAATAGTTTTTATGCTTAACTAAACGATTTTCTGAAACTTTTTACAAATTTAATTTTTGCGTCTTTTCAGATAATCTTTAATACCATCAACAATTGATTTAGATACTTGATTTTGGAACGAAGCAGTCTTTAATTTTTTTTCTTCGGTAATATTACTAATAAAGGCTGTTTCAACTAAAACCGATGGAATATCAGGTGCTTTTAACACTGCAAAGCCTGCTTTTTCAAGTGATGGTTTATGTAACTTATTTATTCTTTTCATTCGATTCAAAATAGCATTACCAAGTAATACTCCATTATTTAACGTTGTTTTTTGAACCAAATCTAAAATGGTATTATCTAAATATTTATCGCCACTGCGGCTAACACCGCCTATTTGATCTGCTTCATTTTGAGTTTGAGCTAAATAACTAGCTGCTGAACTACTTGCTCCACTTGTTGATAATGCAAAAACAGATGAACCACCGACAGAACGGTTAGCAAAGGCATCTGCATGAATAGAAATAAATAGATCTGCATGGAGTGAACGAGCTTTAGCAACGCGGACTTTTAATGGAATAAAGACATCTTCATTACGTGTCATATAGACTTTTATATTTGGTTCTTTTTTAAGTAAATTATAAGTACGACGTGCAATTTGTAAAACAATATCTTTTTCGCGTGTTTTATTGTAACCAATAGCACCAGGATCTTCTCCTCCATGGCCAGGATCGAGTACCACAATAACCGGAGCATTTTTATTTTTATTAGTTGGTGATTTTATTTCAGATTGTTTTTTATTTAGATCGCCTTTTTTATATTCTTCTAAAAGTGCAAGTAAAGGATCATCATCCTTGCTTGAAGCTGGTTTAGAAGGATAAAGATCCATCACTAACCGATGTTTAAATTTTGCTATCGGTGATAAGGTAAAAGTATTAGGTTTAACACCTTGTTTTAATTCGATCACAATTCTAACTGTTTTTGGATCACGTTGAACAACACGTATCAATTTAATATAAGGATCGTGCTTTAATACTTTTGATGAAATATTTTTTAAGGTTGGATTTAGATCAATATTATTAATGTCAATAACAATCCTGTTAGGATTAGTCAATGAAAAGTGTTTGTATTTTAATATAACATTTGATTCTAAAGTTATTCTTGTATAAGTAGATGAAGGCCATATACGCACAGCAATTACTTGTGCCATTGCTGCGGCAAAGCCTACACGAGTGACAGATAACAAACATGTAGCAATAATACCTTTAACTAATAGGCGCTTTGTTGGGCTAAATGTTTTTTTCATACCTTAAACAGTTTATTTGTTATCAAAATTAGTTGCAGATAATAGCATAAAATCAAGTGATATTAAAAAGAATGATTATCATAATCGACTGTTATTTGATAAATAAACTGTTTTAAATCATCTACCAATTTTTATTATAAAAAAGATTGCCAATTTAAATAATAAAACAAGCATAGTTTTGAGTTGTCATTTTTATTTTGTTATAGACCCTACAATCACAAAAGATTACAATATAACACGCTAAAATTGCGGATTTAAACCCGTTTTCATTTTAACAATTAAATATAGCTGAGTTATTGATGAGCAAAAAATTACATATCAAAACTTGGGGCTGTCAAATGAATGAGTATGATTCAACAAAAATGGCAGATCTCCTTGAATCCACCCATGGTTTAACTTTAACTGAAAATGCCGAAGAAGCAGATATTTTATTACTCAATACCTGCTCTATTCGAGAAAAAGCTCAAGAAAAAGTCTTTCATCAATTAGGGCGTTGGAAGAACCTTAAAAAAAATAACCCAAATATCATTATTGGTGTAGGAGGATGTGTTGCTTCGCAAGAAGGTGCCCATATTCGTAAACGTGCGCCATTTGTGGATATTATTTTTGGACCTCAAACCTTTCACCGCTTACCAGAAATGATTGAGCAGGTTAGAAGTGGCAAAGGCAATCATGTGGTTGATGTAAGTTTTCCTGAAATTGAAAAATTTGATCGCCTCCCAGAACCTCGTAGCGAAGGTCCAACAGCATTTGTTTCAATTATGGAAGGATGCAATAAATATTGTACTTACTGCGTTGTGCCTTATACTCGAGGCGAAGAAGTCAGCAGACCTTGTGACGATGTAATTTATGAAATTGCTCAACTTGCTGAACAAGGTGTGCGAGAAGTAAATTTACTTGGACAAAATGTTAATGCCTATCGTGGGCCAACGTTTGATGGTGGTATTTGTTCCTTTGCTGAATTACTACGCTTAGTTGCAGCCATTGACGGTATAGATCGTATTCGCTTTACAACTAGTCATCCAATCGAATTTACTGATGATATTATCGATGTTTATCGTGACACCCCTGAACTGGTAAGTTTTTTACATTTACCAGTACAAAGTGGATCTGATCGTATATTAAATCTAATGAAACGAACGCATACAGCACTTGAATATAAATCGATTATTCGCAAACTTCGTAAAGTTCGTCCTGATATTCAAATTAGCTCTGACTTTATTGTTGGTTTTCCTGGGGAAACACAAGAAGACTTTGAGCAAACTATGAAATTAATTGCCGATGTCAATTTTGATTTAAGTTACAGCTTTGTCTATTCAGCACGTCCTGGCACACCAGCTGCAGAAATGGAAGATAACGTATCAGAAGAAGAGAAAAAACAACGTCTGTACATTCTTCAAGAACGAATCAATCAACAAGCCATGCAATTTAGCCGCCGTATGTTAAATACCGTACAACGCATTTTAGTTGAAGGTCCATCTAAAAAAGATCTGATGGAATTAACAGGCCGAACAGAAAACAATCGAATTGTTAACTTTGAAGGTCGTCCTGAAATGATTGGAAAATTTGTTGATGTTGAAATTACTGACGTTTATCCAAATTCATTGCGTGGCAAAGTAGTAAGAACCGAAGATGAAATGGATTTGCGTGTAAGTGAATCACCAATATCCGTTATATCTCGAACCCGAAAGGAAAATGATTTAGGGGTTGGTATTTATCAACCATAAAAGCAAAACGTAAAATATTTAGTTATTTTTTTTAAACAGAAATTAAAAATTCATTAAATCAAAAAAAAGGAAGGGAAAAATGTTTATTATTTTTGGTACTCGTGGAAGAGAAGTTAACGAACGCGGTGGACAATTTAATTGTCCTAATTGTTGCTCAAAACAAAATATCACTACTGACGAAAAACAACAGAAATACACACAAATAAAAATAGCAAAATATTTTACACTTTTTTTTATTCCTATTTTTAGTTACTCAACCATAGGACGTTATATAAAATGTAATCAATGCAATAGCGATTATAACGAAAATGTGCTCGACTATGTACCGCCAACATTTGAAGAACAAATAGCGTCATATGTTGAACAAGAGTTAAAAAGTGGAACACCTATTTCAATGTTAGTTAATAAATTAAAAGCTCAAGGGTTTGATGAAAGTCAATCAACAACTGCAGTTGACAATGTTGTTAACGGAAATATCGTATCTTGCCATCAGTGCAATATGGACTTTTTAAAAGGCATTGAAAAGTGTCCTTTGTGTGAAGGACGTATTAGTAATTAATATTAATGATTAGAGGACTTATTTTTGAATATTACGACAACTGAAACCGTGTTAGAACCTGCTGATAATCAGCGTCTTAATAGTCTTTGTGGTCCTTATAATGATAATATTAAACAGCTAGAGCGCAGACTAGGTATTGAAATTAATCACCGAAGTAATTTATTTGCAATAACGGGCGATACTATCTGTGTTCAAGCTGCTATTGATATTTTACAATCCTTGTATAAACAAACTAAAATCAAAGATAAAGTTGTTGATATTGATCCTGAACAAATACATTTAGCAATAAAAGAGTCAGCAGCTTTACAAAAAGCAAGTGAACACTTACCTGCTTATGTTGATCATCAAGGCGGAAAGTTAGTGATGATTAAAACCAAGCGAGGTATTATCAAACCCCGAACAGCTAATCAAGCTCAATATATTGCTCATGTTTTAGATTATGACATCTCGTTCGGTATAGGGCCAGCAGGAACAGGTAAAACATATTTAGCGGTAGCAGCAGCTGTTGATGCGCTGGAAAAGCAACAAATTCGCCGTATTGTATTAACTCGACCAGCAGTTGAAGCTGGCGAAAAGTTAGGCTTTTTACCCGGTGATTTAAGTCAAAAAGTGGATCCTTACTTACGTCCACTTTACGATGCCTTATTTGAAATGCTTGGTTTTGAAAAAGTCGAAAAACTGATTGAAAAAAGCGTGATTGAAGTTGCACCACTCGCCTATATGCGGGGGCGCACCCTTAATGACGCTTTTATTATTCTTGATGAAAGCCAAAACACCACAATTGAACAAATGAAAATGTTTCTAACTCGTATTGGCTTTAATTCTAAAGCAGTAATTACAGGTGATATCACCCAAATTGATTTACCGCGCCATCAAAAATCGGGCTTACGTCATGCGATTGAAGTACTAAGCAAGGTTGATGAAATCAGCTTTAATTTTTTTAATAGTGAAGATGTGGTACGCCATCCAGTAGTAGCTAAAATTGTTAACGCTTATGATAAATGGGAAGAACAGCAACATAAATCACAAACAGAAAAAAGCATTTAAAAGAGTATGATTACCCCTATCTCAAGTAAAAAAAAGAAGACTAATATTCGAGATCATTCAGCGGAAACAAACTTGTTTTTACGCCGGGCACTGTTTTCTTTTATTGTCATTATTATTTTAATTATTGTATTGATTGTAAACTTAGCTGGTTTACAGATTTTGAATTATAGTTATTACACTACAAAATCTAATGATAATCGCATCGAAATTATCCCTATTCCACCGAATCGTGGCATGATTTATGATCGTAATGGTACGCCATTAGCGATTAATAATATTACTTATCAATTAAATATTATTCCCGATAAAACTAAAAACCTCAATGAACAATTTGAGGAATTAAAAAAAATTGTTGATTTGACTGATGAAGATATTGAAATATTTCAAAAAGAACGACGTAACTATAGAGCTCATCGTCCGGTACCACTAAAAGATAATTTGACCGAAAAACAAATAGCTCGTTTTGTTGTTGATCAACATCGTTTTCCATTTGTTTCTATTGTAGGTATACAGCATCGTTATTATCCTTATGGATCATCACTGACCCATATTCTTGGTTATATTTCTAAAATTAATAGCCAAGATAAACAGCGCTTAGAAGATGCAAATAAAACTAGCGATTATGTAGCCACTTTTAATATTGGAAAAATGGGTATCGAAAAATATTACGAAGATTTATTGCATGGAACACCTGGTTATGAAAAGGTTGAAGTCAATAGTCGAGGACGCATTGTTCGACAGTTGAATAAAAAATCACCTCAATCAGGTGAAGATATCTATTTATCTATCAACCTTAAATTGCAACTTTATATTGAGCAATTATTGGCTGGGCGTAAAGCTGCTGTAGTGGCTATTGATCCTAATAATGGTGAAATTTTAGCCTTGGTTTCTAGTCCAAGTTATGACTCCAACTCATTTGTTGGCGGTATATCGAGTACTAAATATAACGAATTACTAAAAGATCCTAGTAAACCACTTTTCAATCGTGCTTTATTGGGGACTTATCCACCTGCTTCAACTGTTAAACCATTTATTTCTATTGCAGCCTTAAGTGAAGGTCTAGTTACGCCAAAAAGTGTGGTTAATGATCCTGGTTGGTGGCAATTACCAGGCACTGAACGGCGTTATCGTGATTGGTTAAAATGGGGGCATGGTCGAGTTGATGTATTAAAGGCGATTGAAGAATCAGTTGATACCTATTTTTACCAAGTCGCTTATGATATGGGCATTGATCGCCTAAATTTATGGATGAGTAAATTTGGTTATGGTCAGCGAACTGGCATTGATATATCATCAAATGAAGAAACAGGAGCTGTTATGCCTAGTCGTGAATGGAAAATAAAACGATATAAAAAGTCTTGGTTACAAGGTGATACTATTCCAGTTGGTATAGGACAAGGTTATTGGACTGCAACGCCTATCCAAATGGCTAAAGCATTAACGACATTAATTAATAATGGTAAAACTTATACTCCTCATTTTTTATTATATAAAAGGAGTGATATTTTAAATTCAAATGAACATCAACCAACAATTAATCCTGAAAAATATATAGAAACTAATAGTTTATTTAATGTTAAATCAAATTATTGGGATCTAGTAAAAGAAGGCATGCACCGAGTCATGTTTGGTGCACGAGGAACAGCACGTAAAATTTATGCTGATGCAAAATATCAAGCAGCGGGTAAATCAGGTACTGCACAAGTTTATGGCTTAAAGCAAGACGAAATTTATAACGCCCATAAAATTCCTGAACGCCTGCGTGATCACGCATTATTTATTGCTTACGCACCTTATGATAAGCCAAAAATTGCATTAGCCATTGTTTTAGAAAACGGCGGTGGAGGTAGTTCGAACGGTGGGGCGGTAGCTCGTAAAATCTTGGATTTTTACCTTTTAGGTAATGATTCTACCGAACTCAATGAACCATCAACCAATACAGGGACAGAGGACAATAATGAATAATATTAAAAAAAGTTTTTGGCAAAAAATACATATAGATCCTCTGTTCTTTTTATTTATAACGTTATTACTTGGTTATAGCCTATATATTCTTTGGAGTGCAGCAGGACAAAGTATCGACATGATACAAAAGCGATCAATACAAATATTACTTGGTTTTGCTGTCATGATTATATTGGCACAGTTTTCGCCCAGAACTTATGAAAAATGGGCGCCTTATTTGTATATTTTTTGTATTTTAATCTTATTACTGGTGGACATTTTTGGATATACCAGCAAAGGTGCCCAGCGTTGGTTAGATTTAGGCGTATTGCGATTTCAACCCTCTGAAATAGCCAAAATTGCCGTACCATTAATGGTTGCTAAATTCATTCACCGAGATGGATGCCCACCGCCATTAAAAACCACACTACAAACACTTGCTATTATTGGCGTACCGACATTACTGGTTGCTATGCAACCTGATTTAGGAACATCTATTTTGATTACCATGTCAGGCGTTTTTATTATTTTTTTAGCAGGTATGAACTGGCGCTATATTCTTATTGCGCTCGTTTTAATTGCTATTTTTTTACCGATCATGTGGTTTTGTTTAATGCACGATTACCAGCAAAAACGCGTACTTATATTCATCTATCCTGAACTCGATCCAAACGGAGCTGGCTATCATATTATTCAATCTAAAATAGCAATTGGTTCGGGTGGAATATGGGGTAAAGGATGGCTTGAAGGTACGCAATCACAACTTGAATTTTTACCTGAACGTCATACTGATTTTATCTTTTCAGTTATTGCTGAAGAGTTTGGTTTTATTGGCTCCATCATTTTACTAATTCTGTTTTTATGCTTAATTGTGCGCGGGCTGTTTATTGCTGCACGGGCGCAAACTACCTTTGGTCGAATTCTTTCTGGCGGGCTTATTTTAGTATTTTTTATTTATGTGTTCATTAATA
Organism: Gilliamella intestini; assembly: GCF_900094935.1. Taxonomy (GTDB): domain Bacteria; phylum Pseudomonadota; class Gammaproteobacteria; order Enterobacterales; family Orbaceae; genus Gilliamella; species Gilliamella intestini. The sequence goes on along the minus strand of NZ_FMBA01000005.1, from coordinate 70,401 downwards.
TTGGTATGGTCAGTGGAATCTTGCCAGTAGTTGGTGTACCATTACCGCTAATAAGTTATGGTGGCTCTTCTTTAGTGGTATTAATGGCCGGTTTTGGCATTATTATGTCTATTCATACTCATCGATACATGTTATCTAAAAATATTTAACGGAATTTAAATAAATGAAAAAGAAATTTAAATTATCTTTTGCTTTATTAGCGCTTACAATTTGTTCATCAGTATCAGCTGAAATCGCTTTCCCTATTCCTGCTATTCCACAATTAGACGCAGAAGCTTATATTTTAATTGATGCAAAATCAGGCGAAATTTTAGCACAATATAATGCTGAGCAACAGCGCGATCCGGCAAGTTTAACTAAAATGATGACCAGCTATGTGGTTGGTCAAGCGTTACGATCAGGACGCATAAAAAATGATGATATGGTTGTTGTTAGTAAAGATGCTTGGGCAACGGGTAACCCAGTATTAAAAGGGTCATCATTGATGTTTTTAGAAGTGGGTAAAACGGTTTCTGTTTCTGATCTTAACAAAGGCATAATTATTCAATCAGGTAATGATGCTTGTATTGCCATGGCTGAACATGTAGCAGGTAGTCAAGGTGCATTTGTTAACCTAATGAATGATTATGCAAAAAAAATTGGACTAAACCATACCCATTTTGAAACTGTACATGGGCTTGATGCACCAGGACAATACACCACAGCCAAAGATATGGCATATTTAGGACAAGCACTAATTCGTGACTTACCTGAAGAATATTCTATTTATAAACAAAAAGAATTTACCTACACACTGTCCAAACCACAATTAAACCGAAACGGATTACTTTGGGACACCACATTAAACGTTGATGGAATTAAAACAGGGCATACCAATGCTGCTGGTTATAACTTAGTTGCTTCAGCAGTTGATGGCAATACTCGTTTAATTTCAGCGGTACTAGGTGGGCGTACATTTAAAGGTCGTGAAGCAGAAAGTAAAAAACTCTTAGTATGGGGATTCCGATTTTTTGAAACTGCAAATCCAGTAAAAGCGAGTAATCCAGTTGCGACTGAAACCATCTGGTATGGCGATCAAAATAAAATTCAATTAGGTGCCGTTAATGGGGCATTTATTACCGTACCAAAAGGTCGTGCTGCCGATGTACAAGTTGAATATAAAATTGATGATTATATTTATGCTCCAATCACTAAAGGAACTACAGTGGGCAAAATGCAATTTTTATTAGACGGCAAAGTTATTAACGAACAACCACTTGTTGCTTTACAGGATATTGAAGAAACAGGATTCTTTGGTGGAATATGGGATTGGATAGGTTTGCAGTTCCATAAGTTATTTAACTAGTTTTCATTATCGTTGTTCTGTAAAAATAAGCTTACAGAACAACCTTATCCTTATCAAAATAATATTATCAGATCAACAGAACAAAAAAATAGACCAAGTCTGTCAAAAAGTTTCAGGAACGTATAACGTTTAAGTAGTAGGAAAACACCGAGTTGTTTACACTTGATGATTAAAATAATTTTCTAAAAAATCATAACATTTTTTTATTGGTGAAATGCTTTCGCCGACTAGCATCTTCTTTGGCAATTTTTCATCTAAATTTCTATCCCGAAGCATTTTTATAAATAATTCCACCAATTATTACAATAAATTTTACCCCCTTTAATCTCATTTATTCTTCTTTTATCCAAAATTACACAGGAGTATAATTTGGATATATATTTATTATAACAATGGAAACCCAGTATGTTTGGAAATAAAACAAATCGTCAAGTCATTATTTGGACAACAATCATTGGTGGTTTTATTAGTGCTTTAGTTAAGTGGGGATCAGAGGTTAATATGCCTCCTCGTGTCCCAGGTGAAATTTCGCCTCCAGCGGCACATATTGATGCATGGCTTGGGTGGTTAGGGATTAATTCTCATTCACTTGATTATATTTATCAAACAGCAACTGTTTCTGGTGCGGTAACGCTTTATCACTGGTTATTCAGTTTTGCTTTCGCCTTTGTTTATGTGGCTGGTGCATATTATTGCAACAAAATCCGACTATGGTATGGCGCAGTTTATGGCACGATTATTACTATCTCTATGCATGGTTTTTTAATTCCATTACTTGGCTTTCGTCATCCTGCTTATGATGCCGAAGGTACTGTTGGTTGGTTATGGAATCTAAATGGCTATGAGCTTTGGAGCGAAATTTTGGGTCATATTTATTGGGGCGTTTCAATTGAAATTTGTATGATTGCGGTACTTGCTCACTTTTCAAGACCTATTCATGGTGAATGGCGTCAAAAATGATTTAAAGTTATAGACTTAATAATCAATCCTACTATCTAGTAATAGTGGGATTTTTTATTTTATTTGATATAAAAAAAAACTATAGCAAACAATAAAAAACAAGAATTATTCAATATCAATTTTTTTTGTTATCTTTTTTATCTCTAAAGAAAATGGATAAAAAGGAAAACAAAAAATGAATACTGCTGTTATTGGTTACCCTCGAGTTGGTAAGCTTCGTGAACTTAAATTTGCAACAGAAGCCTATTTTAAAGGGAATAAAACACAAGCTGAGCTATTAAACGAAGCTAAAGCGCTAAGAGCTGAACATTTAAAGCAACAAGCTGATCAAAAAATTGCTTTTATTTCATCTAATGATTTTTCATTTTATGACGCGGTATTAGATACAGCATGTTTACTTAATGTTATTCCACAACGTTACCAAGATCTTGGTTTGCCTGAACTTGACCGCTATTTTGCCATGGCGCGTGGTTATCAAGGCGAAAAAGGCGATGTTCGTGCGCTTGCAATGAAAAAATGGTTTAACACCAATTACCACTATTTAGTACCTGAAATTGAAGATTCAGTACAAATAAAATTAGCCGGCTGTAAACCATTTGACGAATATCAAGAAGCCAAAGCACTAGGCATTCAAACCAAAACAGTTGTGGTTGGGCCATTAACCTTTTTTAAATTAGCGCAGTATTTAGGTAAAAAACAGCTTGGTGATTTTAAAGCCGATATTATTAAAGCTTATCAAGACATCATCCAAAAATTCACAACGCTTGGTGCTGAGTGGATCCAAATTGATGAACCCATTTTAGTCACTGATCTAAATAAAGAAGATATCGCTTTATTTACCGAACTTTATCAAGCTATTTTATCGGTAAAAGGACAAACTAAGATTGTTTTACAAACTTATTTTGGTGATGTACGTGATTGTTATAAAGAACTTGTCGCTTTACCTTTTGATGGTATTGGACTTGATTTTGTTGAAGGTAAACAATCGTTAGCTTTACTTGAAAATAATGGTTTCCCTGCCGATAAAGTCTTATTTGCTGGTGTGGTAAATGGAAAAAATATCTGGAAAAACAATTACCAAAAAACTTTAGCATTACTTGGTAAAATTAAACAAAAAGCCACAAATATTGTAATCAATACTTCTTGTTCATTACTGCATGTTCCTTATACATTGCAAAATGAGACCAAATTAACTATTCAACAACGTGCTTATTTTGCTTTTGCACAAGAAAAGCTACAAGAACTTGCTGAACTTGGTCAATTATTTAATGATGCAAATCCTGAAAATAATGCCGCTTATAAAGCTAACCAAACATTATTTACTCGTGAGCGTGAGGGTGCAAACCAAGCGGTACGCCAAAAAGTGGCCGCATTAAAAGATTCGGACTTTACTCGTTTACCTGAATTTTCAGTGCGTGAAGCGGCGCAGAAAAAGGCCTTTAATTTGCCACTATTACCAACTACCACTATTGGATCATTCCCACAAACATCTGATGTACGTTTAAATCGTGCTAAATTCAAAAAAGGTGAAATTTGCCTGAACGAATACACTGAGTTTAATCAACAAAAAATTGCCAAATGTATTAAATTACAAGAAGAAATTGGCATTGATGTGTTAGTACATGGTGAATTTGAACGTAACGATATGGTGGAATATTTTGGTGAAAGCTTAAATGGCTTTGTATTTACTGAAAAAGCATGGGTACAATCTTATGGTACTCGTTGCGTTAAGCCACCAATTGTTTGGGGTGATATTTCACGTTCAAAACCGATTACTGTTGCATACTCAAAATATGCACAAAGCCTGACAGACAAACCAGTTAAAGGTATGTTAACAGGACCAGTGACTATTCTAAATTGGTCATTCCCACGAGAAGATATTTCTCAAAAAGAATCGGTATTCCAAATAGCATTAGCGATTGGTGATGAAGTATTAGATCTTGAAGCAGCGGGTATTAAGATCATTCAAATTGACGAAGCCGCATTAAAAGAAAAACTACCACTGCGTAAAGCCGACTGGAACAGCGAATACCTTGATTGGGCGATCCCTGCATTTAGATTAGTACATAGCAAAGTGCAAGTTGATACGCAAATTCACACCCATATGTGTTATAGCGAATTTGCTGATATTATTAAAGATATTGATGCAATGGACGCCGATGTTATTTCGTTCGAGGCTTCTCGCTCTAATTTACAGTTGATTGACGTACTAAATGCAAACAACTTTAAAACCGAAGTGGGGCCTGGGGTTTACGACATCCATTCACCACGTGTACCACCAGTAGCCGAAATCAAAGCAACGATTGAAAAGTTACTAGCGAAGATTGATAACCAAAAATTATGGATCAATCCAGACTGTGGCTTAAAAACGCGTGGTGAAAAAGAAGTGGTTGAAAGCTTACAACATTTAGTACAAGCCACTTTAGAAGTAAGAAAAACACTGAACTAAGTACTATTTTTACAAAGTCGTTGAGTTTTTTATTAACAAATCAGGCTTTGTTTATAGCCTTACGTTTCCGCCGCCTATTTGGGTGGCGGAAGTGTCAATAAAGGAAATGAGTGACATAACCAATGGATGAAACAAATGAAAACAAATCTACTATTTAATAAAAAAACCGTATTCTCCTTTGAGGTTTTTCCCCCTAAAAAAACCTCACCTTTAGAAACAATTTATAGTACATTGCGTGAACTTGGTTATTTTAAACCTGATTTTATTAGTGTCACTTATGGTGCAGGTGGTAGCTTAAATGGCCAAACCACCATTGATATTGCCCACTCAGTCAAACACACTTATGGCATTGAAAGCGTCGCTCACTTGCCAGGGATCAATTTTGATAAAGCTGAAATGCAAAAAATCCTACACGATCTTAAATGTGCAGGAATTGATAATGTGCTCGCTTTGCGTGGTGACATCAGCCCAAATGTGCAACCTAAAGATGATTTTCGATATGCCAGCGAACTGGTGTCATTCATTAAAGAAAGCGGTGATTTTAACGTGATTGGTGCATGCTATCCCGAAGGACACCTTGAAGCAGCAACACTAAAACAAGATCTGATCCACCTAAAAGAAAAGGTCAATGCAGGTACCGATCAACTTATTTCACAGCTATTTTTTGATAATGACTATTTTTATACATTTTTAGATAAAGCTCGCGATATTGGCATTAATGTTCCAATAGAAGCAGGCATTATGCCAGTGACCAATAAAAACCAAATTGAGCGTATGGTATCGATGTGTGGGGTGAATTTACCTAAAAAATTCAAACAAATGATAGAAAAATACGAACACCATCCAGAAGCATTTCGTGATGCTGGTATTGCTTATGCAATCGATCAGATTGTTGATTTGGTTTCGCAAGATGTCGATGGCATTCACTTATACACCATGAACAATAGCTATATAGCAAGACGCATTAGCGAAGCGGTATCTACATTGCTAGCGGTGCCAAAATCGGAATAGTGAATATAAAAACAGGAAAGTATAAACAATGATTTAGAATTGGTTGCGGGGGCTGGATTTGAACCAACGACCTTCGGGTTATGAGCCCGACGAGCTACCAAGCTGCTCCACCCCGCGTCAAAGAAGTGTCTATATTATAGCAATAAAATAATAAAGCAATACCTATTTAGCTTAAACGCCAAATTTTTAAACATTCTTGAGTAAATATAGATTATTTTCTTACATAAATACAAAATTAAATAAGATTTTTTAACAATAACTTTAGCCTTTCACTAACGCCAAAGATAGCTCAAATATTCAGTAGGTTAAAAGAAAAAAGCTTTAATCTGGTTTTTTAGCGAGTTATAAATGGCTTGTAGTAACCATAAAGCATTTAGCTAAATCAGTAACGGTTATTTTTCTTTATGACTCATCTATGGCGTTTTATCTTAGGCTCAATAAATAGTGCAGAACATTTTAATTCTTCAAAATTCAATAAATTATAAATCATATTAACACAAGCATTGGCCATATTTTCAAAATCTTGAGCTATTGCATCTATTGGATAGTACGAGTAATCAAAATAAATATTATAATCGTAAGAGCATAAACAAACCTGTTTGGGATCAGCATTAACAGCAACCAGATAGTTAAGTACTTCTTGTAATAAATTACATGACGGAGTAAAAATAGCTTTAGGTAATCGACCTAATTTCTTATGCACATTTTTGAGTAAATCATATCCTTTATCAGGACAATAAACATCACTCACCAACCAATCAGGATTAACCACTAAACCTGCGTTTTCAAGTCCCTGCTTAAAACCTTCTAATCGTGCCTGAATAGAGGTTAGCCCAATATCACAACCAATAAAATAAAATTCATCAAACTGTTTTGCATATGGTTCAATTAATTTAGCAACCGATTGTGAAGCTTCACTTGTTATAAAAGGTAATTTTGTGTTTTTCAAATAGCGATCAAAAAATAGAACGGGTGTATTTTGGTTAATATCGGCATAAAATTTATCACTATCTAATGAAGTCACCACAATCATTGCATCAACTTTACGTTCAACTAAATTTTGTGCTACTTTGACTTCAACTTCTCTATTATAATGGCTACAAGTAATTAATAATTGGATATTTTTATGACGAAAGGATGATTCTAGATGGTACAAAAACATCGAGAAAAACGAATTTGACATATCTGGAACAATTACGCCAACAGTATTGGTACTATTGGCTTTAATTAAATATCGGCGAATATGAGATTGATAACTATATTGCTGAGCAATAGATAAAACTCGTTGCCTTGTTAGTGGTGAAATACGATATTTTTTATCCCGTTTATTAAAGATATGGCTGACGGTTGTTGCCGACACGCCAGCCAAACGAGCAATATCATTGATTTTTAATTTATTACTCGCCATACATCACCTTAAAATTACCGTGGAGTACGCTGTTGCTTGTTTGGAAATATTGGATTGTGATTAACTGACGGATTTTGATACCAATATGCAACACTCGCAATATCATCACTACGTTCATATAATCTTATATCATCATTCCCAATTTGTTGAAAGGCTAGCTTGATATTTTTGTGGAAAGCAATAGGATCAGGTAAATGCCAGCGATATAAACCATGTGAAGGTAAACCATCATCTCCAAAACCATGCACAGGATTTGAATCACCCGTTTGGAAAAAGTCACGTGTTGCGTCTCGATTAGTTTGGTAAGGGTAGCCCATAAATAATGTTTGAAAACATTTTGCTTTTGGTTTACCTTGACTATCACGATTATGAAATGCCCAAGCACCACCAAAATAGTCTTCAGAACCAGTGGAATGTTGAGTTGGATAATCACTATCATCATCAAGATAGAATTTAAATTCACCTTCTCCCCACCAATAACGCTCTAATGCAGTCAAAGCAAGGTAAGTTCCAACATAGTAACCATACCCTTGAACATTATTAAGTATGACATAATCTTGCGCATAATTTGTCATGCGTTGTCGTCGCCACTGAGCATGGAAATATAGAGGTTGTTCAAACGGTTTAGGCATCACAGCATAATTAATTGTAAAAAAGAAATGTTGCAAATCACCTTCATGCTCATTTTGGATTTCGATTCTTGCTTTTTTATTAAATGGCATTTTAAAATAGCTATTAAAACCACCGGTTGGATTAACCACTATTGGTAGTGAATTAATATCACATCTTGCCCCAAAACCATTACAAAAAAAATCTCCTATTGGGCTTTCGACCGAAGGTATTTTTTCATCATCCCAATAAATCCGAATTACAACATCACGTAGCACAAAACTACCATGATGAGTCCTATCTGTTAAGGTAAACCACATATGACGGATTTCACCAGGCCCAGTTATTTCAGCAATAGTTACAGTTTTACCTGCAGGAATTGAAATATACCCTTGCCCTTTTCGACTTGGACCTAAAACACTAGCTTTCATACATGATTTACCTTTATCACCAGTCAGATTTTCTGGCGAAATTGTTCTAGTTTGCTCAAAATTAAATTGTGTTACTGAATTAAATATGTTCATTTTAAATCCTTAGTAAGTGTTATTAAATTCTATTTATTCATGTCTAAAAGTGATTTGTTTTATTTAATATTGCTTATGTTTTGATTAACCAATTTTCTATCACGGTTTAAAAAGATAATGGCAAAAATCATAAATCCTAAAACTACCAAGCCAAGATTATTGAATGTTGTTGCTGCACCAGATGTATCGTAAGTATTACCCACATAAGTTGAGAACAAAATCACACCAACAGATCCAGCAACTTGATAACCAATTAAAAACACTGTTGCAGAAAGACGAGCATTGAAATTGTTATCAATATATTTAAACACTGATACCAAAATTGTTGAAATTTCAAGACAATGCATGAGTTTGATAATAGAAATTATTACAATACTATTGACATGACCAGTTAAGAAAATACGGGAAGCTGAAATAAATGCTGCAAAAATTAATGCATTTTTAGCACCAACACGATTGACCACAAACGGCACACAAAACATGACGGCCGCCTCTAAAAAAACTTGAAAAGAGTTTAATAATCCATACAAACGATAACCATCATTCACATCATTAAATTGTTGGGTAAAATATACAGGAAATAATTGCTGATCATAAATATTATAAAGGCTGTAAGTGCCTAATACATAAATTACAAATATCCAGAATTTTTTTAAGGTAAAGACTGAAATAATTTCATTAAAGGTTAATTTATCTTTCTTTTGAAATATCACATCAGATGTTTTACTGAGATCTGGTTTAAAATTCAGATTTAGAATCATAAAACAGACACCAACTATCGAAGCAGCCCAAAAATTAAGATGAGGATTGATACTAATTAAAATACCAGCTATAAAAGTACTCACCGCATAAGCAATACACCCCCAAGTTCGACACTGACCAAATTCAAATCCAAATGCTCGGCTAATTTTTTCACAATATGAATCAATTAACCCCATACCCGCAACCCATCCAAAACCTAAAAAGAAGCTACCAAAAATTACACCAATATAAAAACTATGTCGTAATAATGGCTCATAAACATAAATTAATGCAGGTGCAGCACAGGTAATTATGATACTTTGAAACCAGATAAGATGTTTTTTTAGTACTAACTTATCTTGATAAATTCCGTAAATAATCATAATGATTAATGAAATAAAATAGTTAAATGAATAAATGATGCCAGTCTGCTTTGCTGTTAATCCAATTTCTTTACTAAGCCAAATGGCATAAAAAGAAAACACAAAGCTACCAGCTGCGTAATATATAAAGCTATAACATGAAGCAAACCAATAAGTTGGTTTATTATAAAATGCATTTGTCATAATTTATCCTTGAAAGAGTGAACCACTACACAATTGAGTATGCAGAGCTAAAAATTTAGCTTTAAAAGGTTTATTGGATAAATGTGATCAGCATCAAATTTATTTTGTTCAATGTAATAGTGAAATATCTGCGTTTTTATTATTTTAAATGTAGGAAGTTATGAGGTTATTTACAGTAATTTGAAAAATTCCTGTTATAAATACCATAAAAATAAAATTAACGCTCTATCACAAACAAGCAATAGGGCACTGATATCATAAAGAAAAATAACTGTCACTAATTTAGCTAAGCGCATAATGGTTGTTAGACCATTTATAACGTGTTAAAGAAAGCCGGCTGAAATTTTTGTCCCTTTAAGTAGTAAAAATGAACGTTATAAAACCATGAGTTAGGGGTTTAAATGTTTGTTTAAAATAAAAAATCTATTAAAAATAAATTTAGACGGTAAACAAAACCGCAAACTAGAGAATATTTGTCTTTTATTATTTATTTGATTTTTTTAATATTTTTACATAAACGCAGTACACTCCTGAAACTTTTTGACAAAAATCACTAGCCTATAAACTAATGGAAAAGCCGAAAGCGTGATACGAACGTTGAATTGAGATATGCATAATCAACAAATATTTAGTGGTGCAAAAGAGAGAAAACAAAAGCTTAAGCGATTTAAGGAAAAACGCCTAAAAATATCACTAGCTTTAACTTTACTTTTAATTATTTGATTTTATTTTAACGTAATCAGCTAAATTGTTGTTTAATCTCGGTCATCCAACGTGGAAGTTCATCATGTAAGGCTAAATTTAGCATAAATAAGTTATCAATATCTTTATTCGCTTTGCTTAAGTCAATTGTTTGAATAATTTCAGCAAAATAAGGCACAATGTCCGATTTTGATAGTTCAAACTCTGTTATTGCTTGCAATAATAGCTTACTATCAATACCCCATTGGTTAGCAAATTCGTTTGCGGCATGTTTGATTTTATCGTTTTTCCAATTGGTAAAAGCTTCATCAAAATGGACTTGGCTAGATAGGCGACCGGTTAATAATTCGGTATCGACAAATTCTTTCAATATTTTTGCTTGCTGATCTTCGCCCATTTGGCTTAATTCTTGAATTTGTTCGTAGATAATGCGCCTAGTTTCGTCGTTAATGGTTTGTACACCATCAACATGCGACACTTTAGATCCAATTAAGCTAAGGATATGCGCAGCATCAATCACCTGTGTGCCTGCTAATTTGGTTTTACCAATTAAAGTGGGCACAATGGTTGGCGTTTTAGTGGTAGTTTCTTTAGCGGTTAAGTTTTTAAATGCACCGACATATTGCAACCAACGGTGCTCGGTCATACCAAAAGTGGCATTATCCCATTGATATTCGTAATATTGTTGGACAATATTAAGCTGATCAGCCGCTATTTTAAATGCTTTGCTAAATTCAGTTAGTTTTTTATCATCATGTTGAATTAATTGCCATTGGGTTGGATCGGCTAAGGTTAAAACTAATTGCTCCAAATCATTGGCTAAAATTCGCACGGCAGTGGCATAGGTTTCAACAATTGCTTTGCTACTGCTACCACCACTACCATATAGCTCAAGGGCTTGGTTAACCATCTGTTCGGTCAGGCGAGGGGTTTGGAAATTAACAATGGTACCAAATTCTTTGCTAGCACCAAACACGCGATTGGTGCGTGAATAAGCCTGAATTAAATTTTGTAGCTTTAAGGTGCGGTCAACATAAAGAGTATTGAGCCGTTTAGAATCATAGCCTGTTAATAGCTGATCAGCAACAATCACTAAATCGATATTCTTGCTATTACGACCACTACCGCCACGGGTAGCACGCTCGACCACATCCTCAAAATAGGCTTGTTCACCATGTTTTTTATCACCTGCTATAAACTTAATGCCAGTAAATTCAGCGTAATCATTAAACATGGCGCTGATAATTTCGGGATCGACATTATCCGGATCATTTTCGTTACCAAAGCTAAAGGTCATGGCGATATTGATTTTTTGCTGTTGGCTTGCAAGTTGTTTTTTAAATTCCTGATAATAGGCAATCACCCGTTCCTTATAAGCGACGGTTAAAATAGCATTAAATTGTTGCTGTTGCGATTGCGCTTGCCAGTTGCTTAAAATCTCTGTAACCACTTGTGGTATATGAGTTTGATCATGATAAACTAATAGCGATTTATCAATGGCTTGCTTTTCAACTTCGCTTTCGCTCCAACTATGTACTAATCGGGCGATTTCGCGATCGGATTGTTCTGGCTTTTCGATTTTTATACGCTCAATAAGCTTATCGCGTAAATCGTCATAACTGCTAAATTCGCCAGTATTGATGTAATCAACATGAAATCCAAGCACGTTACCATCAGCAATGGCTTCATCAATGGTATATTGATGTAATTTAGGACCAAATAGCTTTTCGGTAGTGTTAATCACTTCGCTGTTTTCGTTTATTTTGCCTTTAATTTTGTTTTCGTCAAAAAGCGGCGTACCTGTAAATCCAAAAAATAGCCCATTTTTTCTAAAATGGCTTTTTATTTCGCCCATCATATTTTTCATAGTGGAACGGTGCGCTTCGTCAACAATAAAGACGATTTTTTTATCAGCTAAACAACTATCTTTGCCCTCTTCAAGGGCTTTAACCAAATTATGCAGTTTAAAGATAGTGGTTACCACAATGCCATTGTGTGGCGAGCTAAGGTGTTTTCTAAGCTGTGCGGTGCTGTGTGTATCATCAACGGTGACAGGTTCAAAAGCAGCATAAGCTTTAAAGTTATCACTGGTACGACTATCAAGTTCACGCCGATCGACCAAAAAGACCACTTTATCAAAACCGGCGCGCGTCGATAAAAATAGGGCTGTTTTAAAGCTAGTGATAGTTTTACCTGAACCCGTCGTATGCCAAACAAAGCCGCCATGTGGTTTTTTATCGGGATTATCCCAACCAAATGCCGCCCCTTCTACCGCTTGTAAAGCAAAGACCTGATAAGGGCGCATTAGCATATGTCGGCGGTTTTCTTCTTCTTTGGCTTCATCAATGACTAGGTAGTCGCCCACCATTTGATGTGCCATTGGGATCATTAAAAATTGTTCTATTACTTGCTGCCAATGATTGATCGGTTGATTTGATTTACTCGCCCAATGAAACACAAAGCTAGGATTAAAGTCATTAATTGTTTTGGGCGTGGCAAAGTAACGGGTTTCGATTTCGCTACTTATTACCATCATTTGCGAAAAAGCCATAAAATTGTTGCTATATTCGCCATCTCGATAGTAACGCTTAAACTGTTCAAATGCTTCGTCAAGGTTTTTATCGGTACGTTTTTGTTCGATATTAATTAACGGTAAACCATTAATTAATAGCACCAAATCAAAACGATTATTGTTAGGTGTTTGCACTTCGCGGGCAATGCGATAACTGGAATCACCGCCACGCACTTCGGCCTTTTTAAAGATAGTTAAGGTGATTTGCTTGCGTGTCACAAGCGGGTTATCATCGCGATAAATGCCATCGATTTTGCCTTTTGACTCTTCCATAGCGAGCAGTTTTGCCGCTTGGTAGCTGTTTTGTAGTTGGTTAACTTTTGCCATTACTTGGCTAAATTCGTTATCGGTTAACTCAACACCTTCAAGTTGATCGGCATTAAGCCGATTAAGTTCACTCCGCCAGTGGGTGACTAAGTCATTAACCGTTACTTTACGTCGATTGCCATCTAAAAAGTCAGGCGCCTGCCATTGTTGTTTTTTTAATTCTTTAACAAAGTTTTCTTGAAAGGTTTTTTCTGCGGCATCTTTCGCTACCCGACTCATTCCTTAACTCCTTTTTATACAAACATTTCGTTTAAATAAGCTTGTTTGATGTTTTTTAATTTAGCTAGCTTTTTTTGTTCTAGGGCGATTTTATCATCGAGTAATTTAAAGAAATTACCGATTTTGGTTTGTTCTGCGATATGAGGTAGATCAACGATTAATTGATTAAAATCTTTTAAATTATAGTTACTTCTGCCATCTCCAGTAGACATTTTTTTGGCATATACTTTATGTTTACGTGAATTCAAAAAGACTGATAAAAATTCTGGCGTTATAATATTTTGGTTGGGTCTAGTATTAATTGTTGCAAAACCTATCGCATTTTCTTCTTTCTTTGTAATTACAGCTGAGGTTCCTACATCCCCCGTATGAACAGTAACTACATCACCAATATGTAAACGACGCGAAGCATTTATTTGTGCAAAGGTTTCTTTTAAATATATTGGATTATCTGAAAATTCAAACTTATTATCTTTGATATCTGAATTTCTTATTAATAACGTACCTACATTTGTATAATTTTCGGTCATTGTTGTAACCAATCCAATAAATATTTTACCTATTTCTATAATTTCTTTTTGTTTCCAAAGACCAACTGAACCTATAAATCTTCTCTTAGGTTCATCTTCACTCGGGAATATTTCTCTTAGATAAGCTGATTTTAGGGTTTTGGCTTTTTCTAATTTTTTTTGTTGAGTATTAATAAGGTTATCAAGTTTTTTAAAGAATTCGCCTATTTTGGTTTGTTCAATTTTGTTTGTTGTTACTATAAATTTAGTATTAGAAACAATATTCCAATCAGATCTAGGCATTTTTGTGCCAGTAGATTGATTTGCGACTATTTGGTATTGATTTGTTTGAATCAATGCATATATAAATTCACCATTAGAAAAAGTTGGGCGAAAGACCCAAAAGTCACCGACAGCAATACCATCAAAACCTGCATATAACCAGTTTTTTAGATAAGGACGAAGTTTTCCAAAAAGAATATCCCCTTTTTTAAATTCAATTCCCTTTTTATCATTAATTTTTTTAAATACATCTTTATTAAGTTCACCTTGTCCTGAAATAATATCTTCAAATTCAACTCTTGGTAAACAATGAGCACTACTCATAACTGTCAAGCGTTCTACTAATTTTTGCCACTCAATTTGACAAAATTCCTTAGATTTTTCAAATTCCTTAAACCGCCGCCTAGGAATTAATTTTTTACTTTCACTCATTGCGTTACCACCAGCTCTTGCATCATCGCTTGTAACTCGGCTTCAAGTTGTTCGATCTCTTTATCAATCGAAGTTAAGGTATCTTGATAACGTTCGTTTAACATTTGTAGGGTTTTTAATTCGGCTTTAATCGGTTTTTCGATTAATTCGCTCAGTAACGCAATGGTATTACCAAACCATTTTTTGTACATTAGTGTGTCAATTTCTTGATCCGTTAAGCTTAAAATCCGTTCTTGTACCGCTTCTTTTAATGCTCGTTCGTCCGCTTTAACTTGTTTGCTTAATGTCGATTTTTGGCTGATTAATTTATCGACTTTTTTCAATAATGGATAAGTTTCCGCCTCTTTTGCGGTATTTTTTAACTCATCTTTGAGTTTTTTATTATCAAATGTATCAAGCGGTTCGTCATCATCATTCTTTTTCAATGATTCATACAGCGCATCGTACTCCGGGCTGTCTTCCACTTTGGCCGCTTCGACCAGATCCGCAAGTTCGCTTTCTAGCGTTTGGATTCGCTGTTTATTGTTGTCGATATTGGTTAGCTCATCGGCATATAATTCACTGGCAATTAATTCGCTTGGAATCAGACTGCTAATAAAGCCGTCTTGCTCAGACCGTTTTTTAGCACCGCTACCTTTGTTGACCATATTCGGCACTCGGTTGCGCCCTGCGGTATAAAAATCAGTGGCGGCAATAATTTCAGCGTCATGGAGTAATGCATTTTGCCAAATTTCGGCAATAATCTGATAGCCGTCATAGATATCAAGATGATTAAAGCTGGCTAGTAGGCTTTTTATGTCGTTTAACATCGCTTCCATTAGCGGGTGAATCTGCTCAGGATCATTAATTGCAATGATTTGTGACCAATAGCTGTCAATATAAGCTTGCGTTTGCTGCGCTAATTGCGCCGATTGCTGTCGTATCCGTTCATCATTTAAGATTTTAGTGCTTAATTCGCTAATCTCTTCTTTTAAGGTGAAATAGTGCGGACGCACAGGCACTAATGCCGACTGCAATAAGTCGGGCGTGGTGGCACGGATAACAGCAAGTTGCTCAATATTGTGCTGTGGTATGCCACCTAATAAATGACCTTCGACGTCGTGAGCAATATCATCATCAATGGCATCAATATAACGGGGGATATTGAGGTTGTATTCATTGGCGATAATCTCTTGACGAGTGGCTAAATGGCTATAGCCAGTTTGCTCTTGACGTGATACATAAGTATCAACAATTTTGGCGATGTCTTTTTCTTGCAAGACATTTTGCTTACCGACTTTTATAAAGGTATTTGATGCATCAATAATTAATACAGGATCGCTGAGCTGTCGATTCTTCTTCAACACTAAAACCACAACGGGGATGCCAGTATTGGTAAACAGGTTGCTTGGTAAGCCGATGACGGTATCAATGTAATTCTTTTCTAATAATCGTTTGCGGATTTCACCTTCAGCTGCACCACGGAATAAGATTCCATGCGGTAACACGATTGCCATAGTGCCACTTTGCCCTAAATGGAATAGTCCATGTAATAAAAAGGCAAAGTCACCTTTTGAATCGGGCGGCAATACGCCTGCTATTTCAAAACGGGGATCGCTCACTTTTAATCCTGCACGATTCCAGTTTTTGACTGAATAAGGTGGATTCATGACTACCGCATCAAATTGGACGCCTTCGCTAGGACGCTCAGGATCTTCAGGCCAATCATGAGCTAAAGTATCGCCATTTCTAATGGTCATTTTATTGGGTTTGACTTCATGCAGTAATAAATTCATCCGCACCAAATTATAAGTAGCGGTATTTTTTTCTTGACCGTAATAGGTCAAGCTTTGTTGCGCTTGTTTGGTTAGATGTTTTTTAACTGTTAGCAGTAATGAGCCGGATCCAACTGTTGGGTCATAAATTGAACGAATATTTGGTGTTTTGGCGGCAATTTGCGCCATCACTTCACTTACTTGGCGTGGTGTATAGAATTCCCCGGCTTTTTTACCGGCTTCCATAGCAAATTTACCAATTAGATATTCATAAGCATCGCCTAATACATCGCCTTTTTGTAAAGCGACCATATCAAGATCGGCAAATAATAAGATTAAGGCTTTAATATTTTTACTGCGCTCATGTAAATTACTACCAAGTGCAGTATCGGTTAAATCTAAGGTTGAATTAGAAAACAGATTCTTAAAGTCATCGGCATCTTTGCTATTGGCAATTGACCGTTCAAAGTGATTTAAGCTGTCGATTACTTTTTGTACTTCAAAATTACCTTTATTAATATCTGCGATCCAAGTTTGATAAAGGTGCTCGGGTAAAACATAATAACCCAGTGTTCTTTGCAGCATGCTTTCTAATTGAGGACCACGTTCAGCCATGCCATTATAATAGTTGGCGATAAGTTCGGACTGCGTGATCTCATCTCGGGTTGTCATCGTTTTAAATGCAGATAATGTTTTATCACTTAAAAATTTATAAAACATTAAACCTAACATATAATCTTTATAACGACTGGCATCCATCGAACCACGCAGCTCATTGGCGCCATCCCATAACCGACTTTTAATCTCTTCAGATGTAATCACAACGTATAACCTCGTTAACTCATTTACCTTGGCATGAAAGTATCATAGGTTTATTTTTGATTTATCCCATAGCCAACACAATTGCGTCGTATTTTAGCGGTAATTAGTTTCAAATCCTAGCTAAATAAATAGGTGTTGATATTGCTATAAAATAGAACAGAAACAGATATTATGGTCAAGATGACCATGCCTATTGTTTAATATCATGTATTTAAATTAGCAATTATGCGATCAAACTAATACAATCTTTGTCACTTTGATCAATAGTTAGGTTTTATTAATAAGTTTATTTTTTTGTAAAAGGAGCGATTTCAATCGATGAAACACGTCGGAAAGAAGAAAATGATTTTCTTTTTTAGCCCTGATCATTATTTGTCTCAGTGGTATCCTTGCCATTTTGTTATTGATAATATTAAATTTACTAGTGCAGAACAGTGGATGATGTATTCTAAAGCGTTGTTATTTAAAGATATCGATAGTGCCAACGCCATTTTATCAATCCCGTCATCTAAAATGCAAAAAAAGTTGGGGCAAGCAGTACGTCATTTTGATGAAAATATCTGGAATCAGCATAAAAAAGAGATTGTTTTTGCGGGTAATTATGCCAAGTTTTCGCAAAATGATGAGCTTAAACAATATCTATTATCTACCAAAGATAAAGTGTTAGCCGAAGCTAGTCCTTATGACAAGATCTGGGGAATTGGTTTAAGCATTGATGACGAAATGAGATTTAATATGACTAAATGGTGCGGCAAAAATCTACTTGGTGAAGTTTTGATGCAAGTGAGAGAGGCTCTAAAAGAGTAATCCTAAATAATTTTAACAATATGATTAATATAGATATATTTTTTATTAAAATATCTATTTTATACTGAAACACATAGTTACCTGAAAGTTTTTTACAAGATCATAAATCTTTTTATCAACTTTTTTGATTAGAACGTTAACGTTAAATTAGCTTTTCACTAAAAATCCAAAAAATATCCCAAGCCAAATCCAACCACTAAAATAATAAGCGTTGAATATTTTTGTTGGGATATTCTGTCAATTGTTATAAAAACAAACACTTATTTCTGCCTTGAAATCTTAGCAACTGAATTTTAAAAATATCACTCACTAGCCACAGTAAAGCGTTGTTTAATATGTTTAGCTGTTTCTGCTTCGTCAATCATAGCAATGGCATAATCGGCATAACTAATTTGGCTTTTCCCTTTGTTGTTAAATAACACTTCTTCGCCCCCCATAATATAATGCCCTGTCCTTTCGCCATTAGCGTTAAACTCAATTGCTGGGCTTAAGTAAGTCCATTGCACATCTTCACATTTTCTAAGCTGATCAAGTGCTTTTGCCATATTGGTTGCTAATGGTTTAAATTCATCAGGAAAATCCGGTGTATCAACCAAACGAATTGAATGTTGTGGATTAACGTATAAACTGCCAGCACCGCCAACCACTAATAGGCGATTAGCTTTACCACTCAAGATATCGGTTAAATGTTTTAAACTGGTTTGATGCAATGGTAGTGATTCAAGTGCCCATGTGCCAAATGCATCAATAATCACATCATAGGCTTTTAAATCAGTATAGGTTAATTCAAACAGATCTTTAATTAGCACTGCTGCTTTTGGATCAAGCTGTTGATTTGGCTTACGCACAATTGCAGTAACGTCATGACCTCGTGAAATTGCCTCTTTTACTAAAAGTTGCCCTGTTTTACCACTTGCACCAATAACTGCAATTTTCATATTTTGCTCCTTTTAAGCGTCTAAAAATTAACTGACATAAGAATAGTTTTAGATTAGTCTTTAACATTTATACTGTAAAGTAGGTACTAAATATAAGGCTATAGTGTTTTTTTTGATATTCTATATTACATCTTATTTTGGTTTTAATTATTAGTTAACAATGCTTATTTACCAAACTAATATAAACAATCTCAAATCGCTATTTTTTATAAAATAGATTAGTATGATTTTATTGATTTTTGTTGGCTAAATTATTATGAGTATATCTTCAAACAACTTAACCATTAAAGATATTGCAAAACTTTGTGGGGTAAGTAAATCGACGGTATCACGGGTGATTAATCATGATCCTATGGTTAAAGAAGCTACGCGTAATAAAGTTATTGCAATCATTGAACAGTATCAATTTACACCGTCGAAATCCGCTAGAGCCATGCGTGGTTATGGGAATAAAGTGATTGGGATTATTGTAACTCGCCTTGATTCTCTTTCTGAAAATCAAGCTGTTCAAAGTATGTTGCCTATTTTTTATCGGCATGGTTATGATCCTATCATTATGGAAAGCCAATTTAGTGCTATCAAAGTAAAAGAATATTTATCTATGCTTAAAAGTAAACAAGCTGATGGCGTAGTTATCTTTGCATTTACTGGACTAGAGCAGTCATTATTATCTACCTGGCAAAATAATAGTGTAGTGATCGCAAGAAAATTCCAAGATCATACTTGTATTTGTTATGATGATATTGGTGCAGTTAGATTATTGCTTGCTCATTTATATCAATCGCAACAACATCAAAATATTGGTTATATCGGTATTGAGCAACAAGACCAAACTACTGGCGCATTACGTTATCAAGCTTATTTGGATTTTTGTCAGCAATATCAACTTATCCCAAATGCGGCTTTAGGCCAATTAAGTTATCGTTCAGGTTATGAGCTTGCCCAGTTTGTGTTAGCTAAAAATCCATCGGCTATTGTTTGTGCAACCGATAGCATTGCATTGGGACTAAATAAATATTTAAACGAAAAACAGCTCGAACATATTACCGTAGCCAGTATTGGCAATAGTGAGATACTGAATTTTCTTTTTCCTAAAACTTGTGCAGTTGAACTCGGTTTTGATCAAGCCGGTAATTATGCGGCTCAAGAGTTACTTAGTATGTTACAAAATCAGTTTGAGCTGAAAAATATCACCATTCCTTGCCATTTAATAAGCTAACCAGTAGTTATTTTATTTAATTTGTGCTTATTTTGCTCTAATTTGTGATATTAATCACAAAAAGGGAACGTTCCCATTTGTTAATTTATCAATTCAATCTATGCTTAATCTATATTCAAAATAGTCGGATTATTAGTGAAATAAAAAGGCTAATTCTAATTTAAAGGAGACCTTTTATGACTAAAAACTCCCAATTAACTATCCCATCGATAATACAATTGATCGAGTTGGTTGGTGGCAGTAAAAATATTGCCAGTGTCACCCACTGTTTAACAAGATTAAGGTTTGCCTTAGTTGATCCTAAGATAGCTGATGTTCAAACCATAGAAGCGCTCCCTTTTGTAAAAGGTTGTTTTAATAATGCAGGCCAATTTCAGGTAATTATTGGTACCGATGTTGATATATATTATCAATCACTTATCCAGCAATTAAATTTTAACGAGGCAAGCAAAGAGCAAACTAAAGTAGCAGCAAAACAAAATATGTCTTTTTTTGAAAGACTGATTTCGAATTTAGCTGAAATTTTTGTGCCATTGTTACCAGCTTTAATTGCGGGTGGTTTATTATTAGGTGTGCGTAATATTATTGGCGAAATGCCAACGATTGATGATAAACCGCTTATGCAAGCCTATCATTGGTTAGTGCCTATTTATAATATTCTTTGGTTACCTTGCGAGGCGATTTTCCACTTTTTACCGGTTGCCATTTGTTGGTCTACCGTGAAAAAAATGGGTGGTTCACCAGTACTTGGTATAGTCCTTGGTATTACGTTAGTTTCCCCTCAGTTAATGAATGCGTATGATCTTGGCAGTAAAATACCTGATGTTTGGGATTTTGGTTGGTTTAGTATCGAAAAAGTTGGCTATCAAGCCCAAGTTATTCCATCAATTTTTGCAGGTTTAGCTTTGGGTTGGATCGAAACACGATTACGCAAAATTGTTCCTGATTACTTAAATCTAGTGATTGTGCCAATTGTTGCGCTTCTTGTTTCTGTGTTTTTAGCACATTTCCTTTTAGGTCCAATTGGAAGAATGTTAGGTAATGGTATTGCTTTTATTGTTAAATATTTAATGACTGGTGATTATGCCTTTATTGGCGCTGCTATTTTTGGTTTCTTTTATTCACCATTGGTTATTACCGGCATTCACCATACAACCCTTGCGATTGACTTACAAATGACCGAAAGCATGGGCGGCACGCCGATTTGGCCAATTATTGCTTTATCTAATATTGCGCAAGCTTCGGCTGTTGTGGGTATTATTTTAGTTAGTAAAAAACATAATGAGCGTGAAGTGTCGGTTCCTGCTGCCATATCGGCTTATTTAGGCGTCACCGAACCGGCCATGTATGGTATTAATTTGCGCTATAAATTCCCGATGCTGTGCGCCATGATCGGCGCAGCATTAGCGGGATTAATTTGTGGTTTGTTTGGTGTGTTATCAAATGGTATTGGGGTTGGCGGTTTGCCGGGTATTTTATCGATAAAACCGATATATTGGTCGATTTATGCTTTGGCGATGATTGTGGCAATTGTGGTTCCGATTGTTTTAACTTCGATCGTTTATAAAATTAAACTTAAAAAAGGTACGTTAGATATTCGTTAAACACGAGCTAATAACCATTAACCGTTCTTGTTATTGAGCGGTTAATTTATGAAAAATAAATAATAAAGAGCAAGCAATGAATAAAATCGATATCCCTTGGTGGCAAAATGGTACTATTTACCAGATCTATCCAAAAAGTTTCCAAGCTAGTGGCGCCGGTTCAACGGGTGATTTATTAGGTATTATTAGCCGATTAGATTATCTTGAAAATTTAGGGGTTAGTGCTATTTGGTTAACGCCGATTTATCCATCCCCACAAATTGATAACGGTTATGATGTGTCGGATTATTATGATATAGATCCGAGCTATGGCTCAATGGCTGATTTCGAACTACTGGTTAAACAAGCGCACGAGCGTGGTATTCGCATTATGATGGATATGGTGTTTAATCATACTTCAACACAGCACCCATGGTTTAAATCAGCCTTAGATAAGTCAAGTCCTTATCGCTCATTTTATATTTGGAAAGACGCTAAAGCCGATGGCTCAGAGCCTAACAATTGGCGGTCAAAATTTGGCGGTAAAGCATGGCAATGGCATGAACAATCAAAACAGTACTATTTGCACTTATTTGCTAAACAGCAAGCCGATCTTAATTGGGAAAACCCAACTGTTCGTCAAGAAATCAAAAAAGTATGTCAATTTTGGGCTGATAAAGGCGTTGATGCATTAAGGCTTGATGTGATTAATTTAGTTTCAAAACAGCAAGATTTTCTGGATGATGAAAATGGTGATGGTAGGCGGTTTTATACCGATGGTCCAAAAATTCATGAATTTTTACAAGAGATCAGTCGTGATGTGTTTCAACCCAACCAACTTAAAACGGTTGGCGAAATGTCATCCACCACATTAGAAAACTGCCAAAAATATGCTAGCTTAGATGATAAAGAATTGACCATGACGTTTAACTTTCATCATCTAAAAATCGATTATCCAAACGGTAATAAATGGACGCTGGCTAAACCTGATTTACTTGAACTTAAAAAAATCCTTGGCTATTGGCAAACAGGCATGCAAGATAAGGCTTGGAATGCAATTTTTTGGTGTAATCATGATCAACCTCGTATCGTCTCACGCCTTGGTAATGAAAACCAATATCACAAACAATCTGCCAAAATGTTAGCCATGCTACTGTATGGTTTACAAGGCACACCTTATCTTTATCAAGGTGAAGAAATCGGTATGACCAATCCTCATTTTACTGATATTTCACAATATAAAGATGTTGAAAGCCTTAATATCTATCACGAAAAACTTGCGCAAGGCATGGCAAAACAAGATATCTTAGCTATTTTAGCCAGTAAATCCAGAGACAACAGCCGAACACCAATGCAATGGGATAGTTCTGCCAATGCTGGCTTTACCCAAGGTAAGCCTTGGATTGAGGTTGCTAGCAATTATCCACAAATTAATGTCAAAGCGGCACTTGAAGATCCTGATTCGGTATTTTATTGCTATCAAACCTTAATTAAATTACGCAAAACGTACCCGATTTTTATTTTTGGTGATTATCAAGATCTAACGCCAGATATTGCTGATTATTGGTGCTACATCAGGCGGTGGCATAATCAAAAATTACTGGTGATAGCAAATCTGACCGATAAAACACTGACATGGTCATTACCTAATTCGTTACAACTCTTGAATTGGAAACGATTATTTAGCAATTATCAAGATAACCATCGGCTAGTCTCTGAAATAAGATTAAAACCTTATGAAGCCATATATTGGTTGCAACAGGCGGATTAAGCAAGCGATATGGGCAATCTATAAAAAGATTGTCTGTTTTTATGTACGATAATTGTCCTATTTTAAAGCCAACCAGTTGATCGATTTAATTAAAATATCTTTTAAAAAATAGCCTAAAAGTTATAATATTTTGCTTAAAAAATGGGTAAATAAAAAATTAAAGAGGAATGAGGATGGAAGACAAAACGATTTTATTAATGAATCAGTATTTAGATAGAGATTATAGTGTTTTTCCAATGGCTGAAGATAAAATAGTATTGCAAGATATTCGCAATATTGAAAATAGTTTGGCAATTAAATTTCCTGATGAATATGTTGCTCATTTACTTGGTGAAGATTGTGATGCTATTCCCCATAGAGGTATTTATATTGAAGTAAAAGAGGAGATTTGGCGTCGTCCTCAAGCAATGGCAGTGGGACCTTTTTGGACATTTTTATATGGTTTTCATACTTATACAGCCTCTAAATTAAGTGCTGATTGGATGAGGCTTGATTTTATTGGCCATCAATTTATGCAGGAAACAGGGCTTAAAGCAATCCCAATCTTGAAAATTATTAATGATGCTGATATGTATTGTGTTAATGAATTTAGTGATATTGTAAAATTTAATCACGAAATGAATGTTTTGGAACCAACAAATATGGATTTTTGGCAGGTTTGGGAATTTGAATTAAAAGAGCTAAAAGAAAGAAAAGAAACCAAAAAATCTAAATTAAAATAATTTCATACTTAAATTAGAGTATCACAAGGAAGTGAAATAAATTAACATAATGACATGTATTGTAAATAACTCATTGAATTATTTTTATAATTCAATCATGAACTGTTATTGTTTTGCGATATCATTAGTGGTTATATAATAATTCACGCATTTTTACTAACTGTGCAATCGCTTTAGTAAAATTAGGTGTTTCTGGCAACATTGAAGTGATTGATGCGATTTCAATTTTGCTTAACAATGTTTCTGAGATATGCATAATCTCATCATAGCTTAATTGACCATTTTTAATGGCGAGCAGTTCATCACGATTAGCGCATTTATTGGTAATGGTGCCTTTAGTCATTATTTCATGCGCCACTTGCAATAAACGAATAGTATGCATCATATTTTTAGCATCAAAATCATTACCACTTTTAATATTACTTTGATAACGCTGTTCATTTCGCTTTTCAACCCATTGCCAGTAAGCCTTATAATCACGACAATGCGATGAAAAACTATCACGATTAAAACTTAAGTAAGCATTTACTGTGGTGCCTACTTTCACCGACGACAAGCAAAGTTCGGTCGAATCATCATTTTGAATAATGCCATGATAGCCACAATCCCCCGAGGCATCATAAAAAAGTGCATATAAATCTCGACTATGTGGAATATTCACCAAACCACATAAATGTTGCTCAAAACGCTTTTCACTTAACCAATTAGTGAGGGGATAAGCATGCTGCCCTTGAATAATATAACAAAAATCAAGGACCGTTTTACGTTTCACCTCAATGGGATTATTGATTTTTTTATTCAATCCTTTAGCTTTTTTAATTTGTGACATAGCATAGTGAGCAAAGGTTTGTTTAGTTTGTTGGGATAAAAATAGATCAAGGGTTAACTGCTGCATGATTGGATGCTGATATAAAATACAGTCGGGTGCAGAAGCCAATACTTCTAAAATATTCGGATTACTTTTTAGCAATAACTCAACAAAGCGACCTAATTCATAATAGACGATATCATTAGTTTCATTACTAATTTGCGGAATATACTCGAGTCCATAAAATTTATCTTTAGGTAAATAAAACACCCCTTTAATATCGGTATCTGATGTTTCAGTAGCCAAACCAAATGCACGGCTACCGCTGATCACTTCAAATAAGATTAAGTTTTGTGCTTTTAAATCGTCGATTGTCATGTCGTATTCCTTTCCTTATTTTAAGCTCATTAACGTTTGTATAAAAAAGCGATCTAATTTATCTGCCTTAAAATGTTGTTCGTCTATAGCCTGTAAACTTTCTTTAATCTCAATCATGGATTGTTCAATAAACAATAAGATTTTTGGATCGATAGTGATAGGTGTTGATTCAGTCATGGTTGCTTTTAAGGCAATAATATCATTGATTTGTTGGCTTAAATCATCAGGTAATAGTGTCAATAATGGCGTAATGGCCATGGGGGCGATTTGCTGTTTTTCTAAACACCATTTAGCACATAATAATGGTCTTAATACATAAAACAGTTTTTTGATACCGATCTGCTGCCCTTCACTGCTTTGTAAGGCGCTTTTGGCAATACCTAAATAGTGATAAATATTACCCCTAGCATTAAAGAAATTGGAACAAAGTTGCCATAATTGATTAGCAATTGGCGCATTTTGTTGATAAATAATGGGTAATTGCAACCATTCAAACGGGGTAGTATTTGATTTGCGGATCAATTGTAAAGTTTTTTTTAAATCCCAACCATGCAAATCCAGCTCATCATCAATAGGAAAAGTTAAATGTGAAGCAGGGTTATCAATGGCTAAGTATTTCTCAAAACGATGCACATAAATAAAACGCACATCATAATCACTATTCTGCGATGGAAACCCCCACGCCCGACTGCCTGATTCGCAAGCGTAAAGTATATGGATATTATGTTGTTGTGCTAATTCTGCTAACTTTTGTTTTATGCGGTTTTGCATTGCAACTATTCCTTTAGGTTATTTATTTTACTTTATATCTGAATTTTTAACGCATTTAAAGTCTTTTGCCTATTACCATTAAAAAATGATTTAACATAATAAGTTATGATTGAAACGGTATAGACTCCTGAATATTTTTTACAACCTTATTAATTATTACTATGACTTAGATCTAAAATGCGACTTACCAGTCGGTAAAAATGTGGTACCTGCTTGAACGTCTAACCATGTTTGACGGTAACGTTGGCGTCGCTTTATTTGACAATAGTTAGCCAATGTCACATATCTTTTATCCTCCATCAGATCAATAAAATAGAGTTGCTATTTGTTAATTAATGCAATATAATCAAGCACATGTTTAAATAAGAAACAGAGACATCATTATGCGTAAGTGGCAACCAAAAGTCCCATTTTTGTTGGTGTAAAAATGACATATATAACAATTTAACCAATAAAGTAGAAAAAATAGTCAGCAAGATGTCGAAGCTAATTTATTTACTACAAGGATGGACAATTTCACACAACTAGGTACACATTTTGCATGAATATGGTCTACAAGAACTTTATCGGTTACCTAGCTCTTTGGAAAAAGCGTTAAAAGAGATTGAAGATAAAAAAGGACAACCTAATGAAAATAATTAATTTATTAATTATCGTATTGTTTAACTTTATAGGTGCCTATCTAAGTTACCAATGGTGTTATCGAATGATTATCGCAAAACATCGCACACCAGAATTATATTATTTGATATGTTATGGTTTGTGTTATTTCTGTTTTATTCTGATTTCAATCTTTCTTTTAAATAAAATAAAACAACCGATAGTTTTAGTGATTTGCGCAGTGCCAATTGGTTTTATCATTACCTTAATGTCACCTATTGTATTCATGTTAGTTATGGAAGATACTAATAAATTGATTTTTAATCTAAATTTTATTACGGAGATGTTAGGTGTCACATCAATGATAACCCTTAATTTTATAATATATCCGGCAATTTTATTATGCTGCCATTATTCTATTGGTGGGATACAAAAAATATCAAGTAAGCTTACTTTGAAGCAATAATTAATTGCCGAAATCAGCCAGAAAATCGCCCAACTATTTTATACTGTGGAACTCATCTGATTGGATTGTCATCCTGTATTTCTTGTCTTATTTTAAGCTCATTAATGTTTGTATGTTGTCCTTTACTGCTTTAATATCGGAATTTTTTAACGCTTTTAAGGTTTTTAAAGCCCTTTGCCTATTACCATTAAAAAATGATTGAACATAATGAGTTATGATTGAAACGGTATAGACTCCTGAATATTTTTTACAACCTTATTAATTATTACTATGACTTAGATCTAAAATGCGACTTACCAGTTGGTAAAAACGTGTCACCTGTGTGAATGTCTAACCATATTTGACGGCAACGTTGGCGTCGCTTTACTTGGCAATAATTAGCCAATACTAAAAATCCTTGTAATTCCATTATTCCTAAAAAATAACGTTGCCACTTAGCGGCGGTATCGGTATTGATTCCCAATTGCTGGTTAATGGTTTTCAATGTTTCACCTTGTAGCAATAAATCAATAAAAGGCAACCACCGTTCACAATGAGATAACTTATCAAGATAATACTTTTTGAGTGGATTAAACGTTCGGCGACAAGTTCGGCAACGAAAATTAAGACGGTGCCCAATGCGAACTGTGCTTAGCGATCCACAATAATCGCAAGGCATATCTGACGTATCAAGTAGCTCGGCTAGCCATGACTTAAATGCCTGAGCTTGTCGAGACACTTCTGCCGGCATCGATTGTGTAAGGTTAAGTACCGCTTGATAAAGATCAGGCTCATACTGCGCTAACCAATGACGAATAACGTTATCTCGCCTTTGAGCAGCTCGCGGTGAAAGGTTAAATTTATTGGCAATCAAGCTATGTGGCAGAGCAATTAATGTCATGGGCGCAATATCAATCAGTAATGCGACAGGCTTAAGGCGTCGACATAATGGACTTGTTGCGATTAACTTTGGCACTCGTTGCAAAAATCGCTCAGCAGCAGAATGCTGCTCGTTGGGTAAAATAGAGTGATACATTGTTAACCCCCCTTTGAAACGGTATAGACTCCTGAATATTTTTTACAAATAATATAACCTAAAAAGTGAACAGGTGGAATTATTTGATTAACCACTGCCCTGCATAAACAGAATATGCTATATTATTTTTTGTGTGATTTTACAAGGCGATAAGATGGATATTAAACTAACCAAACATGACAAACGCTATATTGAAAGCACGGACGACGTGTACAGTATTATGCAGCGTGTGTTATTGCGTGAAAACAAGATCGACCAAGAAAAGGAACATCTTTGGATTATTGGTATGAATCAAGCCGGTTATATCCTGTATATTGAACTAATTGCGCTTGGATCGTATAAATCGGTCAACATTGAGCCAATGAACGTATTTCGTGTTGCGGTGATGAAAAACGCCTCTCGCGTGATTTTGGTGCATAACCACCCGTCCGGATCGCTGATCCCCTCAGCGGCCGATAAAGACATCACCGATCGCTTAATTCAAGTTGCCCATATTTTAAATATCGAACTTACCGACCACTTAATTATCACCCCAAAAACCTATATCAGCTTTCGCAGCATCAAACTTATGGAAGAACTCGAACAAAGCCTGAAATATGTTCCGACTTACCAAGTGGTTGAACGCATTCGTAAACAAGAAAAACAAATTGCGAAAGAGAAGTTGGCGGTAGCACATGATAAAGTAAAAACTGCTGAGGAAAAAGCTAGAACTGCAAAACTGGTCGCAAAGCATGAACGAGAGCAAAAAGAAAGGTTAGTACATGCACTATCTCAAAAAGATAGTTCCATTGAACAAATAGCTACAATTATGGAAATTGATGCTAAAGAAGTACAAAAAATTCTGAAAAAGAAAACGATGAAAGAGTAATGAGTTTCAAAAAATGTGAACTGTCTCGTAAAATAATAAGCTTATTATTGTCATGTATATAAACACAGTTATAATATTTGAAATTTTTAGTAGCAAGGAATACACATTTTATGAAATATGCTTATGAAGATATGAGTGATGAGCAATTTGAAAAATTAGTTGTTGTTATCTGCCAACATATAATGGGTATTTCTACACAAGGATTTGCTAAGGGGCCTGATGGTGGGCGAGACGCTAAATTTATTGGTACTGCCGAATTATTTCCCAGTAGAAGTTCACCTTGGGTTGGAACAACAATTATTCAAGCCAAACATACTAATGGCTATAATCGTAATTGCTCTGAATCTGATTTTTATAATAAAGAAAAGAAAACTAACCCAAATACCGTGATTGGTGGTGAACTGATTCGTATCAAAAAGTTAAAAGATCAAGGTGAGCTGGATAATTATGTCTTGTTTACTAATCGTCGTTTAACTGGTAATGCAGAGAGTGAAATATGTAAAACGATTTCAGACTATATTGAAGTCGATATAGCATCAGTAAAGATCATAGATATTAATCAGATAGAACTTTATCTTAAACGATATCCTGAAATAATGAGAATCGCTGAACTAGATCCTATCGATAGTCCGTTAATTGTTAGTCCTGACGATTTAGCAGAAGTTATCCAGGCATTTGCAAATCAAGCGCGAACACTTGAAAGAAGTTTAACCGATATCAATATTGAGCGAACCACTTATGCTAGAAAAAATCAGCTAAATAATATGACTGAGGCTTATGCTAATGAGCTTAAGCGGCGTTACTTAAAAGACGTTAATGAAATTGAATCTTTTCTATCTTTAGCTGAAAATAGTGAATTACGTGAACGTTATGATCTTGCTGCAAATGAGTTTTGTTTAAATATTATTGCAAAAAGAAAAGATTATCAGACTTTTGATGACATAATGAATTACTTATCAAAGTTATTAGTTGATAGAGACCCAATTTTAAGACAAGTTAAACATAAACGATTAGTGAATGTCATGTTGTTTTTTATGTATTGGAGTTGTGATATAGGTAAGAATGAAGATGCTAAGACCCAATAAACATACTCATCCGGATAAGACTATTATTAACATGTCTTTTTTATTGCTTACTTATATTAAGAAAAAGAGACTAAAAAAGTATGATAGTTTATTAGAATATGCTAAAAAATCCGTTGAAGGTGGACATTTTTTATTTCTACCTGCGCTTAATCTTCTTTTTTTATTAGGGTTAATTGAGTATCACGCAAAAACTGATTCAATCGAATATGTGGGGATAAATGAAACTATCTAAATTATATTCAAATAAACCAGATTTATTTGAAACTATTATTTTTTCATCAGGTTTGAACGTAATTCAAGCTGAAATCCGTTTGCCTGAAAATAAGAAAAAAGATACCCATAATTTAGGTAAATCGACGTTAGGCAAATTACTTGATTTTTGTTTTTTATCTCAAAAAAAATCAGAATTCTTTTTATTTAAGCATGAGCAGTTGTTTAACCAATTTGTATTTTTTTTAGAGTTAGAATTAGAAGATGGTTCTTACCTCACTATTCGTCGAGGTGTCACTAATGCAGCTCGTATCAGTATAAAGAAACATAACGATTCACACCAAGATTTTACTCAATTAACGAATTGGGATCATGAAAATGTGCCATTTGATAAAGCGAAAGAAATTTTAGACAGTATATTGAATTTTTACTGTCTCAAACCATGGCCTTATCGCAAAATATTAGGTTATTTATTACGTTCTCAAGATGATTATCGTAATGTTTTTCAATTAAGAAAATTTGCATCTAAACATAAAGACTGGAAACCCTTTCTTGCTCATATTCTTGGTTTTAATTCTGATTTAATTACAAAACACTATGAACTTGAATCTCAACTTAAGGATGCGAGAAATAGAGAAGATATAGTACAAAAAGAGTTGGGCGGTTCAATTGAAGATATTAGTCGAATTGATGGGCTCTTATTATTAAAACAACAAGATGTTAATGAGCGACAACGGCTATTGGATCAGTTTGATTTTCATTCAGTAGATCAAGTAAAAACAAAAAAACTCATTGATGAATTAGATTTGAAAATAGCCACATTAAATAAAAGACGTTATTCATTAGAGTTTAATCGAAAAAAGATAGAATTATCTTTACAAAAACAACAAATATTATTTGATCCTGATAAGGCCGAAAGCTTATACAAAGAAGTCGGGATTCTTTTCCCTAAGCAATTAAAAAAGGATTTTAATCAACTCATTAAGTTTAACCGCGCGATTACGGAAGAACGACATAAATATTTAAAAGAAGAACTATCATCAATAAAAAAAGAGTTAATAGATATTAATCAAACCTTATTGCAATTAGGTGAAGAAAGAACACAAACTTTATCATTTTTAGGTGAAACAGATATTTTTGATAAATATAAACAAATATCTAATGATTTAATTACCTTAAAAGCTGATATTGCTTTTTTAGAAAGGCAAAAAGAGTTTATTCATAAATTGCAAGAGCTTAGGACTGAAATTAGGCAGTTAAATAAAAAATATCAAAAAATTCAAATTGATATGGAAAAAGATTTAGAGATGCAAAATAAACAGGAAACAAGTTTATTTTCAGAAATTAGGTTGTATTTCAGTCGCATTATTGAAGATGTTATTTCTCGAAAAGCATTACTTAATGTCAAAATTAATCGAGAAGGTCATCTTGACTTTAGTGCTGATATTTTAGATGAAGCTGGTTGTTCAACAAGTGCTGATGATGGACATACTTATAAAAAATTATTATGTGTGGCTTTTGATTTAGCTATATTACGCGCTCATCTTAAAGATAATTTTCCTCGTTTTGTTTATCATGATGGGATATTTGAATCTTTAGATGACAGAACAAAGATCAATCTTCTGAATGTGATAAGGCAATATTCTATTTTAGATATTCAACAAATTATTACTGTAATTGATTCAGATATTCCACTTGATAACAATATTTTCTTTAATAAAAATGAAATTGCATTGGTATTACATGATGAAGGAATACAAGGACGATTATTTAAATTACCATCTTGGTAATTAAATAAATCGAAAACAAAGTTGAGTAAATGAAAATCTTATCATTGATTAAGTCTGAATACATTAAATGAATTCTGTCAATGAAGAAGAAATTTGAGTTTTAAAGTGTAGTGATATCGCAAGCATTTCGCAAAAAATAAAAGGGCGAGTATTACCCCATCATATACCACCAACCGCCATTAATATACAATTCCGCCCCCATTTGGGGCGGTCATAACTGTGTCGATATTTTTTACCCTTTCACACACACAACTTGCCGTAATTGATGGACAATTTCGACCAATTCATTTTGGGCTGTCATTACCGCATCAATATCTTTGTATGCCATTGGGATTTCATCAATCACGTTGGCATCTTTTCGGCATTCAACGTGTGCTGTTGCTTTAATTTGGTCTTCAATGGTAAATTTCTTTTTAGCTTCTGTTCGGCTCATAACTCGCCCTGCACCGTGCGAGCATGAACAGAAACTTTCTTCATTACCAAGTCCTCGCACAATATAGCTTTTAGCGCCCATTGATCCCGGAATAATCCCTAGTTCACCTTTTCGAGCAGACACTGCACCTTTACGTGTAATGAAAATGTCTTCACCAAAATGTTGCTCTTTTTGCACATAGTTATGGTGACAATTTACCGCCGACATGTGCGTGGTAAATGGTTTAGTAATGACTTTACGCATTGCTAAGATAACATTATTCATCATGGCTTCACGGTTGAGTCTTGCAAATTCTTGCGCCCAATGCACAGCATCAACATAATCATGAAAATGTTCGGTTCCTTCTTCCAAATATGCTAAGTCTTTATCAGGTAGATTTTTGTTATGGACTTCCATATCTTTTCGTGCCATTTCTATAAAAAAGTTACCAATAGCATTACCTATACCTCGTGATCCACTATGCAACATAATCCAAACTCGATCGGCTTCATCCAAACAAATTTCGATAAAATGGTTGCCGGTGCCGAGTGTGCCTAAATGTCGGTAATTATTGGTTTTTAAAAAATTTGGATATTTTTCTGTTAACTTTTCAAAACCGGGTAATAGCTGTTGCCAATACTGGTCAATGATTAATGGTGGATTTTGCCAGCTACCAATATCTTGTCGACGATTATGAGGCGATCGGCCATGCGGTACTGCTTTTTCAATTTCATTTCGTAACGGTAATAGATTGTCAGGTAAATCACTCGCTATTAAAGACGTTTGCACAGCAATCATGCCACAGCCAATATCCACTCCTACAGTTGCCGGTATAATTGCGCCTATGGTTGGGATCACACTACCGATAGTTGATCCTTTACCGACATGCACATCAGGCATGACGGCGATATGTTTAAAAATAAACGGTAATTGTGCCGTTTTGGTTAATTGGGTTTTGGCTTCTTCTTCAACAGGCACGCCTTTTGTCCACATTTTTATTGGTTTGGCATTATCTGTTTGTAATAAGTTATATTGTGTCATGCTTTATTCCTTTTTATCATGCAACAGTTAATTGCATGATGTTACATTTTTATTTCTAACCTTTAGGTTGGATATTAATCAAACCATGTAATACTTGATCTAGTCCCCCCACTACCGAGATCTTATCGATGCGTTCAGCAATACGTTCTAGGGTTTCCATCTCTTTTAAGCGTAAAGCCACTGGGTTGTTTTCCATCACTTTCGCTGTGTTTAATAATGAACGAGTGGCCGAGGTTTCTTCGCGGCGACGTATCACATTGGCTTGTGCTGATTTTTCAGCTTCAACCACTTGCGATAAAATTGCTTTCATATCGCCGGGTAAAATAATATCTTTTACTCCTAACGAGATAGTTGCAATGCCAAAACCTTCTAAACGCATTTGTACATGCTTACTTACCACTTCATCGATGATGTTTTTATTTTCAAGCAATTCATCTAATGTGCGAGTGCCAATTGCTTCACGTAAACCAAACTGGAGTTCTCGATAAAGTAATTCAGCAGGACTTGCTGTTTTTTCAAATGCCATTAAAACATCTGTATAACGCCAGTTTGCAACCAAATTGATACGTAAATTCACTTTATCTTTAGTTAAAATTTCTTGACCTGCAACTTCTAATACTTGCAAACGAGTATCAACGATATCAACCGATATTTCACGGTTAAAACGCCAATAAGCTGTGATACCAGCTGTTAATAGCTGCTCAATTCTACCATTAACTTTTAATACTCCTACATGATAAGCCGGCACTTGGGCGATTAATACGCCATTATCCCCTATGATGCCTTTTTGCCGTAGTTTTGGTTGTAATAATTGTTCAATCATTTCATTATTTAAGGTATACCCCTTATTTAACTCAACCTTAACTATATGTTGTTTATCACTATTTTTCCAGTAAAGTCGTTTTGTTCCTGGCGGTAGAATTTCAACTAGCAAATCATTTTCATAACGCAACCCTACTTCGTTAGCGCCAACGTCCATTGCTATACAAAATTGTAATAGTTGCTGTGGTGTACGCTGTTCGATGGCATTAGCGATACAATCATCAATACGGTTTTCACGTAAATTAAATTTACCAAGTACAATAGTGTGTTTAAATGGACAGTAACCGACTACCGTTTCTGGCGCAATAATTTTTATTAATTGGTTATCAACAAATAAAGTACCGATTTGTTCATGAATAAAATGATGTAGAACTAATTTATCGATATTATTAATTGGTTCATTAGTGTTTTTTGCTTGCAGTAATTCATTAGTAATTTCAGTCGGTAATGCATAATCTTGTTGTAATAACACTTTTTTTATTGAGTGAGATTTATAGCTGTTCCAATATAATGTTTTGGTTGCAGGTAAAATCACTTCAACTAGTTTTTGCTGTTCATAACGTAATGCGATTTCATTAGTAGCTACATCGACCAAATAACAGTGCTGTTTAACAATGGTTGGATAAAAGTTAAGTAGTTGTTCAGCAATTTCTTCGGCTACTTTGGATACAGCTAAATCAATTATTTTATAACTAAGCGTATTGAATGGATCGGCTTTATGGTAAACACCTGCTGTTAAGATCTGAGTAATCTCGCCATGTTTATATAATACTGCAATTTCATATTTTTTTACTTTAATGGTTTTTATCATTGTATTATTCCTTTTACGACAATCAGCCATCGTGTTTGTGCCAATTTGCACGGGTTAAGTAACGAAATAATAGGGGGAGCATTAAAGTGAATAAGAAAATAATCCTTCTTATTGGTGTTTAACTTTCTGCCTATTATCCAGTTTTTTTATCTTAGCCATTTTTATTGATCACTAAGTTAACCGGTTTAAACTGGTGAATAAGAAAGTGGTAATACAGCTTTACCTCTTTCTTATTCAACACGATCACTGATTGTGTTTATTATTACTTTCATTTTTGGTTTTTGAAGTAGGACTCGAACCTACCACATATCGATCCCTTGTCGATTGTTCTACCTGATGAACTATTCAAAAATTTGCTTTGATACAGCAACCTAATCACATAATTAGAAATACATGTTGATAATCTTTGGCTCCTTTATCCCATGGATAAATACGTAAAGTATTCGCTATGTACCTTGCTGCTATAAAAAAACAGCATATGTTTACTTAGGTACATTCAATAATGCTAAAAGTGTGCCAAAATTTTCAAAAAATAAAAAATTATTTATAATCATTTGATTTATATATGAATAATAAGGTTGAAATATTTTTTGATAAAATATAAGTAGATTGTAATAGATTTATTTTTTATAATTTTATCTAGTTATTTATAATTTTTTATAAAAATGAAAAAGAACGTAGTGTTTGGTTTTTTAGGAAATGTACTGGATCAACGTAGTAAAGGTAAACGGCGTTGGCGACAGTGGCGCCCAACGATTGATTTATGTCATCAATCTGATCTACCATTAACTCGATTTGAATTACTCTACTATCAAAACGATTATCATCTGCTTTGTGAAGTTATTAAAGATATTAAAATTTTATCGCCACAAACCGAAGTAAGGCCAATTGTTGTAAATATAGATGATCCATGGGATTTTGAACAAGTTTATACCTGCCTTTTTGATATTTCGAAAAACTACTCATTTAATCCAGAACAAGAAGAGTATTATTTGCATATTACAACTGGTACGCATGTCGCACAGATTTGTTGGTTTTTACTAGCAGAATCGCGCTATTACCCGGCTAAATTATTACAAATGTCTCCACCATCCAAAAAGGAGATAATGGAAAAAAATTATAACTTAGAGGAAGCAGATCTTATTGCGCAAGTACCTTACGGTAAAATGAATATCATCGATTTGAATTTGCATCGTTATGATAAAATCTTAACTCGTTTTCAACAATATGCCATTCAAGCAACCGATCTGTTAAAGTCAGGTATCGCTACTCGTAACCCACAATTTAATCAATTAATTGCTGAAATAGAACAGGTTGCTAGCCGATCGCATGCCCCTATTTTATTGTGTGGGCCAACTGGCGCAGGCAAATCATTTTTAGCTAAACAAATTTATTTGCTAAAACACACTAATCATCAAATTAACGGTCAATTTGTCGAAATTAACTGCGCCACCTTACGAGGCGATAGTGCAATGTCAACCTTATTCGGTCATGTTAAAGGAGCATTTACAGGTGCGAATCTTGCTCGCACTGGATTACTTAAAAATGCCGATGGGGGATTATTATTTTTAGATGAAATTGGTGAACTTGGGCTTGATGAACAAGCCATGTTATTAAAAGCGATTGAAGAGAAACAATTTTATCCATTTGGTAGTGATAAACCGATTCAGAGTGATTTTCAATTAATTGCTGGAACTAATAAAGATCTTAAATTGGCAATTGCCAATGGCGAATTTCGTGAAGATCTGTTTGCCAGAATTAATTTGTGGAGTTATCAACTGCCGAGTTTAGCCGAACGAAAAGAAGATATCGAACCAAATATTGATTATGAGTTAGCGCGTTATGCTAAACAATACGGCATTATGCCACGCTTTAATCAACAATCAAGGCGCGCTTATTTAGCCTTTGCTACCTCACAAGACGCTTTATGGCAAGGCAACTTTCGTGAATTAAATAGCTCGATTATTCGAATGGCAACGTTAGCACCACAAGCCAATATTACGTTGGAACAGGTAGAAAAAGAGATTCTGCGCTTAAAACAAAACTGGGGGAAACACAAATCAGATGACTCTTTAATTCCATTAGAAATAGATGAATTTGATCGCTTCCAACTGGAAAAGGTGATCGAAATATGCCAAAAAAGTAGCTGTTTATCTGAAGCTGGCAGACGATTGTTTGCTGTGTCTCGCACCAAAAAACAACGTAGCAATGATGCTGATCGTTTAAAAAAATATTTGGCAAAGTTTGGCTTGAGTTGGCAGTTAATTCATCAATTGTAATAGTCTTTACTTAATCTGACGCTTGAGTTATTTTATAACACAAAAAGGAGAGTCAGAAATGAATCAAACCGCCAAAATCATTAAACCTAAATTAGGACTTTTAGAATTAGCTAAGCAACTCGGTAACGTTCAATAAGCTTGCAAAGTCATGGGATACAGTCGAGATAGCTATTATCGCTTTAAACAATTGTATGAGCAAGGGGGGAGCTTGCGCTTCAAGAAATCAGTCGTAAAAAGCCTATCTTTGACAATGAACAAGTGCCACTTTTACGCATTCTTACCGACCGAGGTACGGAATATAATGGCCATAAGGAGAGTCATGCTTATGAACTTTATCTTAATCTAGAAGATATTGAACACACCAAGACCAAAGCCTACAGCCCACAAACTAACGGTATTTGTGAGCGATTCCATAAGACGATGAAAACAGAATGTTATGATATTTTATTTCGACGTAAGATTTACACGCAATTGAGTGAAATACAAAACGATATTGAACAATGGCTTGAGTTTTACAATCGAGAAAGAGCACACTCTGGAAAATATTGTTATGGAAAGACACCATGGCAAACTTGGAATGATGCAAAGGGGTTGGTTAAGGAATATCAATTGGAGAATTTATTTTGCTTATCGGACACGCATTTTGTTAAAATGAAAGCCGATGAGTAACATGTGTATGTCAGCTTAAGTTTAAGCTAATATACTTAAATAAAATAAAATAAAAACACTGTTTGGTAAAAAGAATGTTTAAAAAAAGCATTATATTAATAATATGCATAACAATTTGTAATATCTGCTATGCGGAGCTACCTTGCTTAAATAAGACAGAGATTAAAAATTATTCTTTTAATATCCACTCTAAACCTTATCATTTTACTACTTATCGCTGTGATGATGAGAATGGTGAATTTTTAAAACCCACTATATTAGAAGTTAAAGCGGATGATATGGATTACCAATTTAAAAATTTAATTGGATTGTTTGGGGAACTTGATATTAAATTTGTCAATTGGATGAATAAACCCACTTTTTTTTACTCTGGTACAAGGACTCATAATACTGAAGCTTATATTCCAATAACTATCCGAGATAGTCATTTAACTGCTGATTGTGTATATGTCAGAAGACGGTTAATAAACTTGATGAAGACACAATATTCATATTGTATAAATAGACAAACATTAAATAGAGCTGATGATTTATATAAATTTTTTATCTATTTTTCGCCTGAATCAATAAATTCTTATGCTTATTTTCCCCATACTGATGAAAGTCTAGCGTATAGAGATTTTGATGTGCTTGTCGCCAAAGTGGGGGATATTAATTTTTATCAACGTTACCAATCTATCGAAGATTATGATTTAGATAAATATACGGTAATAATGGCCAATAAAGATAAGCAATATCATTTCAACAATGTTGAAGTGTTTCAAAGAATGGTGAGCTCAAATAGTCTTGAGTTCCCATATATGATTGGTTTAGATATTCTTGATTCTAGTGGTCATTTCACCTTTTATGATATGAAAAAACTTTCAGCACTGTTGGATAAATCAACAAAAAAACGAGATATTCATTCTTATATTCAACTAGCAAAAGTCCAACTTTATGAACAACCTGATTTTCAGTACCCAACTGATAACTATTTAAAAAGAAATAATTTTGTCAAAATTCTTGATATAGAGAGGGACGAAAATAAAATAGGAGAAATTGAAGATAAAAATAAGGAACTTTTGTGGTTTAAAGTCAGCTATCATAGTAAAAAGAATGGTGAAATAATCAACTGGATACCATGGAATTCGTTTAGAGACTGGTAAAAATAATAAAAATTATCACTAAAAAATGGCTAAAATGATTAGTAAGGATGTACAAAACAATGAAATATTTTTTAATTTTAATATTCTTTTTACCAAATTTTGTAGTTGCCGACTGTTCTTACGGTATTCAAATTAAAACTAATGGAAAATATAAAGAAGAATATCATTATGATTATGGTACTAATAGAGTTGTATATATAAATAATATAACTAATATTCCTAAATTATTAGGTACAACGTCTTTTGAAGACGAAGATAAAGATGAAAATAATGTTGAATCAAATAAGATTCCATTAGATAAAACAAAGTTAGAAAGTGAATTTGAATTTAGATGTATTCCTGATAAGTCTGAAAAGAAGTCTAAAAATGTAGAGTTTTTACAACACAGAACCACTAAAGACTATTTTTTTAAAGTCCTTTTATCCATAAAAGGCAGTGCAACTAAAATGGTTGGTATTAATGTTTACCGAAAAAGAGATGGTAGTTTACTGCAAACAATTGATGATTTTGATGGTTATGAATTTATGTCAATCGATACAATAAAACAAGGTTATCATCTATATAATGATTATTTTTTTGGATCTAAAGAAGATGATCAAAGCATTAATACCGATGATTATAACTTTGATGGTGATAATAATGAATTTTATATCTCACAAACAACCGATGATGTCGTGGACATCCCAATTATTGATCGTTATTACGCTTTCAATAAGAAAAAAGGGAAGTTTATTTATCTAAATTTAGAAGGTCGTTATATAACCTTTGATGAAAATAAAAAACAAGCTATTAGGCGAAAAATTTGTTCTATCAAAGATAATGGTGCTGTTATTGTGACAGAAACACACCAATATGATGTCAACAAAAATCACTTCACTTTAATTAATTCGCTATGTCAGTATAAAAAATTTAGTGATCAAGCAAATGATGAGTTTTCTCGTCAATGTACGCAAAAAGAAGAAAATTATTGCAATAACGAAAGTGAACTTGATAAGGACGAGCTTGAGTTGTAATTATGGCTGTAAAATAGTCAATATATTTACTGTCAATAAATAAAACGCTCTGTTTTACTAAGCAGAGCGTTTGTTTTGTTAGAAAGAAAACAGTTAGGAATTAGAACTCCATTAGTTCCTTTTCTTTATCGGCAAGCACTGCATCTAATTTTTTAATTGCGGCGTCTGTCGCTTTTTGGATTAAATCTTGTGCTTTACGCTCTTCATCTTCAGAGATTTCTTTATCTTTTAGTAACCCTTTGATTTGGTCGTTGGCATCACGGCGAATATTACGGATTGATACTCGGCCTTGTTCTGCTTCGTTACGGACAATTCTGGTTAAATCGCGGCGGCGTTCTTCGGTTAATGGTGGAAGTGGTACGCGAATAACGGTACCTGCTGACGCTGGGTTAAGTCCTAAATCTGATGTTAAGATTGCTTTTTCAATAAGTGGTGTAAGTGATTTGTCAAATACGGTAATCGCTAGCGTTCTTGCATCTTCAGCAACGATATTAGCTAGTTGGCGTAATGGCGTTGGGCTGCCGTAATATTCAACCATAATGCCATCTAATAAGCTTGGTGATGCGCGACCAGTTCTTACTTTTGAAATATGATTTTGAAACGCATCAATACTTTTTTCCATGCGCGTTTGCGCTTCTTTTTGAATCTCGTTTAACATAATAAAAGCCTTATTTAAAATAAAGATAATTAGCAGGTTACTGTTGCTTTGTTATTAATTAATGTCCCTTCTTGTTCACCTAAAATGACACGACGCAATGCGCCAGGTTTATTCATATTGAAAACACAGATAGGTAAATTATGGTCGCGTGCTAGCGTAAAGGCGGCTAAGTCCATAACTTTTAATTCGTCGTCTAGTACTTTGTCATAATTAAGTGTTTTATAAAGTGTTGCATTAGGATCCTTTACAGGATCAGCAGAATAGACGCCATCAACTTTGGTAGCCTTTAAAACAACATCTGCTTCAATTTCAATGCCACGCAAACACGCTGCCGAATCGGTTGTAAAAAATGGGTTACCTGTACCTGCAGAAAGGATAACCACTCTACCATGGCGAAGTAAGCTAATTGCTTCGGTCCAACGATAATCATCGCACACGCCATTTAATGGAATGGCTGACATTAGGCGAGCGTTTACTTCAATTCGATGCAATGCATCTCGCATCGCAAGACCATTCATGACGGTTGCAAGCATGCCCATGTGATCACCAACAACACGATTCATTCCTGCTTTAGCAAGACCTGCACCGCGAAACAGATTACCCCCCCCAATCACAACTGCAACTTGAACGTTCATTTCAATTAATTCTTTGATTTCTTGCGCCATGCGGTCAAGAACCGTTGCATCAATACCAAAGCCTTCGTCACCTTGTAGTGCTTCACCACTGAGTTTTAGAAGAATACGTTTATAAAAAGGGGTTGCCATATAAAATCTCGCTATTTCATTACTTGATTATTTAGCTAATAAAAACTAGCACATAATTATTTTAAAATATTTTGTGGATAAACAAAACCGCCTTAACGGCGGTTTTTTTAAACAATTAAGATTGTTTTGATATCGCTGCAACTTCTGCTGCAAAGTCAACTTCAACTTTTTCAATACCTTCACCCACTTCAAAACGGATGAATGAAGCAACTGCGGCGCTCTTTTCTTTTAATAAGTCACCTACTGTTTTTGATGGTTCCATTACAAATGGTTGACCAGTTAAAGAAACTTCGCCAGTGAATTTACGCATGCGACCTGCAACCATTTTTTCAGCGATTTCGCGTGGTTTACCAGATTGCATTGCAATATCGATTTGGATGTTACGCTCGTGTTCAACCACATCAGCAGGAACATCACTTGGATCAACATATTCTGGTTTGCTTGCAGCAATGTGCATTGCGATGTGTTTAACTAATTCATCGTCAGCACCGTTTGCAGCAACTAATACACCGATACGAGCACCGTGTTGATAACTACCTACTACGTCACCAGCAATTTCAGCAACACGACGAATACCGATGTTTTCACCAATTTTAGCAACTAATGCTGTGCGTTCTTCTTCAAATTTTGCTTGTAGTACTGCAACATCAGTAATACGATCTGCTAATGCTGCCTCTGCAACTTTGTCACTAAATGCTAAGAAACCAGCATCTTTTGCAACGAAGTCTGTTTCACAGTTAACTTCTAAAATAACACCAAATTTTTTATCAGCAGAGATTTTAGAAATAATCACACCTTCAGCAGCAACTCGGCCTGCTTTTTTAGCTGCTTTTGCTTGACCTGATTTACGCATGTTGTCAATTGCAAGTTCAATGTCGCCATTAGCTTCAACTAATGCCTTTTTACATTCCATCATACCTGCGCCAGTTCTTTCGCGCAGTTCTTTTACCATAGAAGCGGTAACTTCAGCCATTTTTTAATCCTCTATTTAACCATTGTGATGATTTTCATTAGAATGGGTCGATATTATTATCGACCCTGAAAATATTTGAGTTTATTACTCTGCTGCTGGAGCTTCTTCAACAAAGCTTTCTTCAGATACTGGAGATTGATTTTGCTCACGACCCGCACGAACGGCTTGAGCAACCGCATTTGCATATAATTGAATTGCACGGATTGCGTCATCATTACCAGGAACGATGTAATCAATACCATCTGGATCTGAGTTAGTATCAACAACAGCAACGACTGGAATACCTAAATTGTTAGCTTCTTTTATAGCGATATGTTCATGGTCTGCACCAATAACAAAAATCATATCCGGTAAGCCACCCATATTTTTAATTCCACCCAAGCTATTTTCTAATTTAGCCATTTCACGAGCACGCATTAGTGCTTCTTTTTTGGTTAATTTGTCGAAAGTCCCATCACTAGCTTGTGTTTCTAAATCTTTTAGACGTTTGATTGATTGACGTACTGTTTTCCAGTTAGTCAACATACCACCTAACCAACGGTGATTAACGTAGTATTGCCCACAGCTTTCAGCTGCTTGTTTGATTGCTTCACCAGCTGCACGCTTTGTACCAACAAATAAAATTTTACCTTTACGAGCGGCAACCTTGTTTAATTCAGCTAATGCTTCGTTGAACAGTGGTACTGTTTTTTCAAGATTGATAATATGAACTTTGT
Organism: Gilliamella intestini; assembly: GCF_900094935.1. Lineage (GTDB taxonomy): Bacteria > Pseudomonadota > Gammaproteobacteria > Enterobacterales > Orbaceae > Gilliamella > Gilliamella intestini. Next base: position 26,835 of record NZ_FMBA01000005.1, on the reverse strand, counting down.
TACGAGCACCAAAAATAAATGGTTTCATTTTTGGGTTCCAATAACGAGTTTGGTGTCCAAAGTGTACACCCGCTTGTAACATATCGCGCATTGATACTGTAGTAGTCATGATTTCCTCATTTTGACGTTGGGGTTATGCCTCCACATATCCGCTTTTACCGACCTATACATAAAGCAAAAGGCACCCCGGAAAAGTGTAATGATATGTGTGTGTTATAACGTTAATTAATCATTAAAAGTAATACTGTTATTTCCGATTATTTTTGTAAAAAAATAATGCGAAATGTAGCGTGCGTTTTATACCATAAATTGTATAAGATTGCTAGTTTTTTATCTTTGCTGTTGGTGGTTTTGTGCGGTTTGTTTTTATCAGTTCGTGCTTAGGTTACAATCGGCAATGAGCGCGGTATAGGAATTACAGTATTTTCTCAAATTACTGTAAACAACAAGAGAAATTTCTACAATTTTGCTAATTGCAATCGTCTTTAATTGTTTGTTTTATATACTTTAACCTTATTTTTGATTGTTATTTACATGACAAAAATTGCTTATTCCTATTTTTAGTGATGATGGCAATGCTCTGCTCTACTCTACCTTTTTAAGCACAATTACCGCTTTCCATTCGCATTAAACTCAGAATTATTGCATAATACGCAGCGTATAAAAGGCCAAACTTAAGTTAGGAATAATTATGGAACTTCTTTGTCCAGCGGGATCTTTACCATCACTAAAAGTCGCCATTGATAATGGTGCTGATGCTGTTTATATTGGTTTAAAAGACGATACCAATGCCCGTCATTTTGCTGGTTTGAATTTTAATGAAAAGCGATTGATTGAAGCTTCAGATTATGTACACAAACACGGCAAAAAATTGCATATTGCTATTAATACTTTTGCCCATCCAGAAAATTTTCAACGTTGGCAATATGCAGTTGATACTGCGGCTAATATTGGTGCTGATGCGTTAATTATTGCCGATCTTGCTATGCTTGATTATGCGGCTGAAAAATACCCTAATCTTGAGCGTCATGTTTCTGTGCAAGCGTCGTCAACCAATGAGGAGTCGATTAAGTTTTACTATAATAATTTTCAGGTACATCGTATTGTTTTGCCCCGTGTACTTTCGATGCATCAAGTTAAACAGTTATCACAAGTGTCACCCGTTCCACTTGAAGTGTTTGCTTTTGGTAGTTTGTGTATTATGGCCGAAGGTCGATGTTATTTGTCATCTTATTTGACTGGCGAATCCCCTAATACCGTTGGCGCTTGTTCGCCTGCCAAATTTGTTCGTTGGGAAGAGACTGAAAAAGGACTGGAGTCAAGACTGAATAATGTGTTAATTGATTGCCATAAAAAAGGCGAAAATGCAGGCTACCCAACATTATGTAAAGGTCGTTATTTTGTTGGGGATGAACTTTATCATCCGATCGAGGAGCCAACAAGTTTAAATACCATTGAGCTATTGCCTGAACTGTTTGCCGCAAATATCGCATCAGTCAAAATAGAAGGCCGTCAGCGTAGCCCAGCTTATGTCGAGCAAGTCACTAAAGTATGGAGACAAGCCATCGATCGCTATAAAGCCAATCCGCAATCGTTCCAAGCCGAACAACGCTGGATCGATACGCTTGGTTCGGTGTCAGAAGGCACACAAACAACTTTAGGTGCTTATCACCGTAAATGGCAATAAGGTGAGTTAGCAATAGGTAATGTGCTAACAGTATCAACGTAAATCATTGAAAAAGATCTAATATAAATATAGTGAGCAAAACCATGAAATACGCATTAGGACCAGTGCTTTATTATTGGCCTAAAACTGAAACAGAAGCTTTTTATTATGCCGCCAAAGAGAGTCAAGCGGATATTATTTATATGGGCGAAACGGTTTGTACCAAGCGCCGTGAAATGAAAGTACCAAACTGGATTGAATTAGCAAAAGAGATTGCTAAATCCGGTAAACAGGTAGTGCTTTCTACATTAGCTTTACTTGAAGCACCATCAGAATTAAATGACTTACGGCAATTGGTTAATAATGGGGAGTTTTTAGTCGAAGCAAACGATTTAGCTGCCATTAATGTTGCGCATGAGCATAAATTACCCTTTGTTGCAGGTCCGGCTATTAACTGTTATAACGCTTTAACTTTAAAATTATTACAAAAACAAGGTATGGTTCGCTGGTGTATGCCGGTTGAGCTTTCTCGTGATTGGTTGAGTAATGTGCTTAAACAGTTTGAGAGTTTAAATATCGCACGAAATTTTGAAGTTGAAGTGTTTAGTTATGGTTATTTACCTTTAGCTTATTCAGCTCGCTGTTTTACCGCAAGATCGGAAGATAAGCCTAAAGATAAATGCGAAACTTGTTGTATTAAGTATCCTGTTGGACGTGAGGTGTTTTCACAAGAACAACAGAAAGTATTTGTGTTAAATGGCATTCAGACTCAAAGCGGTTATTGTTACAATTTGGGAAATAATCTAAAAGAGATGAAAGGATTGGTTGATATCGTTAGAATTTCACCACTTGGTATTGAAACACTTGATATTATTAAGCAGTTTAAAGCTAACGAAGATGGATTAAATCCACTGCAAATTGAACATAACCGAGATTGTAATGGTTACTGGAATGGGATTGCCGGACTTGAACTTACCCAATAAGCATTTTCTGCCTGAACTGTTTCGGGAAAATTATCCTGCGCTCAATCATGAAAGCGTATATCTTGATTCAGCAGCAACAGCACTTAAACCGCAAGCAATGATTGATGCGACACTTGCGTATTATGCCCAGAATACTGCTACTACAAAACGTAGTTTATACCAAGATGCTTTGCAAGTAACAGCAACAATTGATAAGGCAAGACAAAATGTTGCCGATTTGATTGGCGCTAATAGTAGTGCTGAAATTATCTGGACACGGGGTGCAACCGAGTCAATTAACTTAATTACGCAAAGCTATGCTCGCTTGTTGTTACAACCCAACGATGAAATTATTGTGAGTGAATTAGAGCATCATAGTAATTTGTTACCTTGGTTGATTGTGGCTAAGCAAACGGGGGCTAAAGTCGTTAAGTGGTCGTCGGATGTTAATGAGTTATCGTCGTTAATGTCAGCGAAGACTAAAATTGTTGCAATCACCCAAATGTCAAACGTAACTGGATTTTGTCCTGATTTAGCGACAATAAGCAACATTGTTCATCAATATGATGCGGTTTTAGTGGTGGATGGTGCGCAAGGTGTTGTTCATCATGCAATTAATGTTAACCTGTTAGATATCGATTTTTATGCCTTTTCTACCCATAAATTGTATGGTCCAACAGGGCTTGGCGTTTTATATGGTAAAAAGGCATTACTTGAGCAAATGTCGGTTTGGCATGGTGGCGGTAAAATGCTAAAAAGCGCTTCGTTTGATGATTTTATTCAAGAAGATCTTCCTTATAAATTTGAAGCTGGTACGCCTAATATTGCCGGTATTGTTGGTTTTAATGCCGTACTTGAGTGGTTAAAAAGTTGGGATAATAAGCAAGCTGAAAACTACACAAAACAGCTAGCTTGTTACGCAAAATCACAACTAAACCAATTTGCCGATATTCAATTTTATAGTGTGGATGATAGCCCGATAATCACTTTTAATATCAATAATATTCATCATAATGATATTGCTATTTTGTTAAGTGAACAAAATATTGCCATCCGTACTGGCGAGCTTTGTGCCCAACCTTTGATGAATAAATTAGGTTGCCATGGTGCGGTTCGTGTTTCATTGATGCCATATAATAATCAGCAAGATATGGATAAATTTATTTTAGAGTTGAAAAGTGCAATTGAAATATTGGTGTAATTCTATTTTAAACGGTATAGAATCCTGAATATTTTTTACAAAATGACCAACCATAAATGAGGCAATATTATGCTATCACAGCAAGCTTTAATCGAATTATTTTCGCAGCAACATTCTTGGCAAGAGCGTTACCGACAGCTTGTGATGTTAGCAAAGCAATTGCCTGACTTTCCTGAATCCAAAAAAACAACAGAAAACCAAGTTAATGGCTGTGAAAATCGCGTGTGGCTGATTTATCAAAAACAGGCTGATAATACCTATGTTTTTAGTGGCGATAGTGAGGGGCGAATAGTGAAAGGGTTATTGGCTGTGTTAATCAGTATTGCTAATCACAAAACTGCACAGCAAATAGCTGCTATTGATTTTCAATCGGTTTTGCATGAATTAAAAATTACTGACGAGCTGAGCCAATCTCGTTTGCAAGGACTAGCAAAATTGATTGAGCGTATTGAGTCGGTCATATAAAAAAGGAGGCTAATTAGCCCCCTATTTTTAGTCTCTTTTTTGTGATTGGTTAATTGTTAATATCAGTAAATAGGGTAACAACTTTCTTCACACCTTGAACTTTACTTGCCAGCTCTGCTGCTGTTTTACCTTCTTGTGATGTAACAATACCAATTAAAAATACTTCGCTATTTTCAGTAACAACTTTAATTTTGCGAGCTTTTGTTTGCGGATCTAAAATTAGTTTAGATTTAACTTGAGTTGTTATCCATGAATCATTGGTAATGGTTCCTGCTCCAACCGGTTCACCAATACGAATTTGGTTATAGACTTTTTTCACTCCTCCAACTTGATAAGCAAGGCTTTGAGCTTTTTCAGCTTGCTCATTATTTGCTTGCCCTGTTAAAAGAATATTGCCATTATAAGTACTTATAATAATGCGCGATCCAATAAAGAACGGCCCATTGTTTTTAATTTTCATACTCATGCGTGAACTAAGTGTTGTATCATCAACTTGAGTACCGGCAGTACGAGGATCAGTTGCAACTTTTGCCGTAGCCCCTGCACCAATTCCTATAAAGGCAGCAACGCAGCCTTGTAATGTTAATGCGCAAGAAATTAACATTACTATTAAGCTAACTTTTTTCATTATAACTCCTTATGATTTATTACTCTGTAATAATCAAATTCCAATAAATTGTTTGTATTATGCCTTGTAGATATTGATTTGCAAATAATTTTATGATTTATGCTAGCTTATAGCAGTATTTATATTTTATTAAACTTAACCATACCATAGATTTCTGTTTGAATTTCAATTGTTATTTTAGTGTAAAATCTGATATCTTTTGATAATAAATAAAATAAATTAGATGATTGGAATACAAATATGAATCAAGATTGTGTCGATTGGCTATATGGTTTATCTGCACCAATGGTTGCTTTAAATAAGAAATATGGTGCAAGTTATACTTCGCCATCTTTTTTCCCTGACAGAACATTTGTTGATATGGCAGATGATTGGGGAATAGATTCTCGAGAAAAACTATTAAACTGTGTGTTTGATATGGTTGATGATGGACATGCACCGATGTTATCTCGATATTATGCAATGTACTCTCGATTTTCTGAATCACAATGGCGTGATTATTGCCAAGCACAAGATGATTACCAAAAAGTATTACTGACGTTTGTTGAACAAACTTTTTGTGTATGCGGCTATGGTGGCATTCGTAGTTGGGATTATGCCCGTATGGGATATTTGCTACGCAATGGCACGACTAATAAATATATTAGCGAAGAAGAAGCACTATGGATTTTTTCAAGAATTGCCGAGCGTTCCCAATATTTTTATAGCTCTTGGCACCACTACTTTGCTGGTTGGTCGATCGGGTTTCAATATTGGGAAACACTCAACAATAAAGAAGATCTTGAAGCATTACGCTGTGAATTAACCCGAGCATCACAAACACATACCATGAAAATATTAATTAACGACGAGGATTCGCCTTGTAATCGATTGGCTTGGTATATTGATATCGACGAACTAGAAAAACCAGAATCATTAGCGGAGTATGATTGGTCATGAGTACAAATTTTTGGCAATTATTAGGCATCGAAAAAACAACTGACACCACAGTTATTCGTCAAGCATATCGTGTAAAGTTACCGTTATATCATCCTGAAACCGATCCTGATGGGTTTAAAGCACTGCGTGAAGCCTATGAATCGGCAATAAATTATGCTAAATCGCCCGAAACAGCTGTTGATGAAATGACAGAGAATTCAAAACAAGCAGCGCCACAACTAACAGAAGAACAAATCAAAGCAAATGAAATTTGCGAGGCTTATCAAGCCCTGTTAACCGATCCAATGCGTTGCTATAACATTGATGAATGGCAAAAATTTATCGGTTCATTCTATGATTATCCCATGACAGTTATCGATTCGGTAAAATGGCGACTATTAGAATTAAGTTACAAAACAACAGATATATCTGAGTCATGTGTCAAAATTTTAGCTGATAATTTACGCTGGCGTCAGCAACTTATGACACAATTTACTGATGAATATGAAATATATGATAATTATTTAAATCACATTGATCGCGGTGATTTATTTGATTACACATGCTTGCCAACAACCAATAAAACACTACAAAATGCAACTATCGATTATATATATAATGCCAAATGGTTATTTGGGGAACGTAGAGCGGAAAATGTTTATGCATTTTTAGCTCAAGATACCGTTATTTATCTTCCTGATGATAAGAAATTTATGCTCGAATTTGCTCATTGGCATAGTACTGCGAGCTTAAAGAATCAATCTATTTTAGATTATGCTTTAAAATGTATTGCCGAAGGCGATGAAGACGAAAATATTATTATCGAGTGGAAATATATTGCCGCTATCCAATATACTTTGCTCGAAGACAAACAAAATGCCTTACAAGCTTGGTTAGAGTTGTATTATTCAGGCCATTATCAACAAAAAGCAGAAAGCTGGATAGCGGGGTGGTGTACTTATTTTGAAAAAAATTACTTTCCATTATTAGTTATGGCGCTAAATAATAGTTATTGTGTCGCTACCGATAAAACAGAAAATTATTTGCATACTATTCCGCAAATCACAGCAACCACAACAGCACGATTAGCCGCATTAGAGAATATCGATGAGTATCCAAAAGAAATTGTCGACTTTGTTAATTGGGGTTTAAATATAAGCTGGAGTTATAAACAAGTCTTATCAATATTGTTACTCGATGACGGCAATAATCGATTATATCGTTTATACCGACATGCCATTATGTTGCGCCATGGTAATGAAATATTATTACAAGAAATTTTAGACGATCAAAGTGATGATCCATTTGAACAATTTATTTTGCAACATTTGCAGCGCCAAGCACGACAACATCTTGCATGGCTTGCAGAACTTTCACCCGTGCAAGAGTTTAAAGCATGGTTATTTGATAATAATGAAAATGCGCAACTTCCACCTCAATTCGATCCCGACGAAAATGGCAAGCTAGCTTTATATGCCCGTTTATGGCTAGATAGATTCAGGGATATTCCTGATATTGCTAAATCACATTTATATCAAAGCTTTCATTATTCAAATATGGAAATGTTTGACTGGATTACGTTTTTAAAATTTAATGATTATTATCAACTACCAAAATCTCCAGATCCTTCGGTTATTGCTAATAATAAAGAAGCTTATTGGCAATGGTATCGTTGTTATTTATTAGTAATTGCAATTACTTGTAAACCAGTAGAAACAGCAAAATTTCTTCGACAAGAAAATAATACTTTTATTATTGATGAAAATAACCCATTTAAACCATTAATAGAGATATTTAAGCATGGTAACTGGCAAAATGAAACCGAGCTATATAACCTAATTAATAATGATAGTGGGCTAATTAATAATGTTTTAAATAATTATCCAAATTCGATTGAATGGTTTATTGATGCACCTCACCTTATTGATTTTGACGATATTGCGCAAAAAATGGAGCACACATGGACACAAAAACTGGCGAATAGAAATCCAATTTATTTAATGCTGTTATACATAATTGTATTAAATAAACCTGAGCAAAAAAATAAATTAGATACAATGTTACAAGATATTACTGGTGATAATAAAGAGTTAATAGAAATAGCCAAAGATCTGCAAGATAGTTGGATTATACCATCTTCTAATAGCCAAAAAAAATACAATTATATCAAACAAATTGATAAAATAATAATGCTTGCTGAACGTTTGTCTAACTATTACGGTATATGTGATAACGATGAACTTGAAATGTTAGACAAGTTTAAAAACAGCAGTGATAATGATTTAGCCTTACGGCTTTGTGCGGCATTGCTTATAGCAAAACATCGTGAAAATCGACAAATACTGGAATCACAGCCATTACCTAAAAATAAATGGTGGCAGTTTTGGCGTTGGAAAGGACGAACTAATATAAAAGGTTTTATTATACAATTATATTGTAGCTTCATAGTGTTAGGATTGATGATCGCACTTAACAACAATTTTGAATTGAATAGTCCTACTTTTTCTATGATTTGTTATTCTATTGCTGCAACCAATATGGTTTTTGCTTTAAAACGACGTTTTAATGATATCGATATAGGAGAACCGATCATCGGTTTGGTGGCCGAAATATTGGCTTCTATCTTCTTTTTTGCGCCATTTTGGGTTTCTGGTGTCAAATACACTAACCGTTTTGGACCACCGGTAGAAGAAACAACCAAAGAAAAGGAAAAGTAAAAGTAAACAAAATAAAGCCCTCTTTTTTATCTCTAAAAAGAGGGCTTTTTATATTTTTTAAATTTTATTGGTTATCGATTCAGATCTTGTAGATTAGATTCAATTTCACAACGAATTTCGTTAATTTCTTCAGGATTTTGTCTATTTAATGCTTCCATAAAAACTTCGATATATGATCCAATTAATAGCCTCTCATCACCCAATGATTGTGCCCATGCACGTTCTAGCCTTGCTAATAAAGTACGATTCGGCATTTCGTCGCGAGGGTGAATTTTAAGTGCTTTCAAGCGATCATGACTTTCTTGTTTTTGTTTATCTGTTAATCCAATTGGACTATGATCAATAACTTTGCCATGTTGTTTACCTGTTTCAAGCAAAACAACGTCTACTTCTAATAAGCCATTTAGATCATAACTAAAGCGGACATCAATTCCTTGTATTCTTTCCATTGGCGTTACAGGCACTTCAAACTCATCAATTAAAACGTTGTTTTCAACACGTGGATTTTCACCTTGATAAACCGAAATACATATCACTTTTTGCTGAGGGTGCGTTGTGTAAAATGTTTTTACTTTCGAAGTTGGCACAATGGTATTACGTTCAATAATGGGGGAAAATAACCCACTGACATTATTTGAACAACTTTCAATCCCTAGCGTATAAGGGCACACATCAGTAAGAATGACTTCCTCAACATCAGCATTTCGCAATCGACAAGCTGCTTGAACTGCGGCGCCTTGAGCCACGATAGTAGTCGGATTGATATGGCGATACGGTAATTTACCAAATAATTTAGTCACTAGCTCACGTACAATACCTAATTGCGATGACCCACCGACTAATACGATATGTTCAAGCTGATTAGGTTTTAAGCGTGCATCACTTAATGCCTGTTCAATTGGTGCTCGTAGTCGATTAAGTAGTGGTAACCATAACGTTTTAGCTCGGCTTTCGTTCAAGGAAAATTGCCACTGCTTATCTTGCCAAAACCAAGTTAAAGTGTGTGATTGTTCACCATTTAATTGACATTTTAGTTGTTCGGCTAAATCTAACAGGCGAGCATAATCATCGGTCGGAATATCTTGCTTTTTAAGGTTCCATTCACTTAAGCAAGCTTTAACAAGCTCTTGGGTAAAATCTTCACCACCTAAATAGTTATCACCAGCAGAAGCATGCACTTCAATAATCGGCATTGAATATTCAAGCACTGTTACATCAAATGTGCCACCACCTAAATCAAATACTAATGTATTGCCCGATTGTTCTTCGTGTAATCCATATGCCATGGCAGCGGCGGTTGGTTCATTAATTAAACGCACTGCATTTAATCCTGCTAACTCAGCTGCGAACCGAGTTTGCTTGCGCTGTTCATCATTAAAATAAGCAGGAACCGAAATAACCACATCACGAATTTCTTGTTTTAAAAACGCTTCGGCATCAGCTTTAAGTGATTTTAAAACCATGGCTGAAAGTTCAGTTGGTGTAAATTTTTTGTCACCTAATTCGAAAACTTTATTTGAACCTAAAAAGCGTTTAAATGCTGCTGCACTGCGATTTGGATGAGTGGTTAAACGAGACAATGCCGCATGTCCAACTAAAATAGAATCATCTTCATCAACACTTACTGCAGATGGTGTAACAATTTCACCAATTGAATTAGGAATGAGGACAGGCTTACCATCTTGCCAAACACAAATTAAGCTGTTTGTCGTGCCTAAATCAATACCGATTGGATAATGCATAAACTCACTGAATAACATAATAATTTCACATTGTTTAGATTATATACTAATGATCACTGGAATTGCAAAAATGAAGTTAAAACTATAATAAAAACAGTTTATCAATGATCTTTAAAGATAATTAATTTATTTGTTAATTTTTATAATTTGGCTAACAAGTTTACCTTTTTTCAGCCTTGTTACGATAATATCACCTACCGTGACTTGTTCAGAACGACGAACTACTGTGTTGCCTTGGTCGGTGGTAACTGAATAACCTCGTTCAAGAGTGGCTAACGGACTAACGTTGTTAAGTTGAGAGGTTTGTAAAACAAATTGATGTTGTGATTTTGTTAACTTTTGTTTAATTAAATTAATTAATTGCTGTTTTTTTTGCCAAGTAAGTTGCCCTAAATAGGTAATATTATTTTGTGGAGATACTCGTAATAGTCGTTTATCGAGTGAATTATAGCGATTTGATAGTCTGAGTAAATATTGCTGAATATTTTCAGATAATGAATGGCGATAAGCTAAAAGTTGATTTAATTGTTTTTCTAGCTTTGTTTGTGGATGTTGAGTTTGTAATTGATGTCGCCATTTATTGAGTTTTTCTCGGCACTGTATTAAATAATAATCCATTGCCATGGATAAATGCTGCTGTTGAACTTGCAAGCGCTTAACTTGCGCTAGGCTATCTTGGCTAACTAGTTCGGCAGCAGCCGATGGTGTTGCAGCTCTAACATCAGCAACAAAATCAGCAATGGTAAAATCAATTTCATGCCCAACGGCACTGACAATCGGTAATTGACTTGCAAATATAGCCCTTGCAACGATTTCTTCGTTAAATGACCATAAATCTTCAATCGATCCGCCACCCCGTCCAACAATTAAGACATCACACTCTTTACGAATGTTGGCGATTTGAATCATTTTGGCAATTTGTTCGGCCGCTTCAATACCTTGTACTTGCGTTGGGTAGATAACCACATGCAAACTTGGATCACGACGTTTTAATATCTGGCAAATATCATGCAACGCTGCGCCTGTCGACGATGTAATAATCCCCACGGTGCGGATATTTTCAGGAAGTGGCTTTTTATAAATGGCATCAAATATTCCTTCATCTGAAAGCTGTTTCTTTAACTGTTCAAATTTTTGTTGTAATAGCCCTGCACCTGCAGGCTGAATTTTATCAATAACCAGTTGATATTCACCACGAGCTTCGTACAAGGTTACTGTTGCTCTAACTAAAACCTGTTGCCCATTTTGTGGCGTGAAACCTGCCCGAAAATTACTGTTGCGAAACATCGCGCAACGAACTTGTGCGCTATCGTCTTTTAACGAAAAATACCAATGACCCGATGAGGGACGCGAAAAATTAGAAACTTCGCCCACTAACCAGACCTGCCCAATTGCATCAGACAGTAAATCTTTAACAATTTGATTAAGATCTTTGACCGATAAAACCGAGCTGTTTTGCATGTGATGATCCTTTATTACGATGATACAAATTTATATTAAATCAAATTTAGCCCAAATTGGCGCATGGTCTGAGGGTTTGTCCATTGCCCGAATAGCATAATCAATCCCTGTTTGTTGACAATGTGCTAGCAATTTTTGGCTAGCTAAAATTAGATCAATCCTAAGTCCTGTGTCTGTTTCAAACCCTTTTGAGCGGTAATCAAACCATGAATACTCTTGCTTTGTTGGATGTTCGTTACGATAAGTATCTATAAAGCCAAGTGACATTAAATTGTTCATCCATTCACGCTCTTGCGGTAAAAATGAACATTTACCCGTACGAAGCCAACGTTTACGGCTTTCTTCTGAAATACCAATATCTAAATCAGTCGGGCTGATGTTCATATCACCCATAATTAAAGTTAATTGATTATTTAATTGATGCTTTTGTAAATGATAAATCAAATCTTGATAAAACTTACGTTTAGCAGGGTATTTAGTTTCATGATGTAAACTTTCACCTTGCGGAAAATAGCCATTAATTATGGTTAAATTGCCTTTATTAGTAGGTAATTGAGCCATAATTAAACGGCATTGTGCTTCATCCCCATCAGTTGGAAAACCACATTGCACCGACAGCGGTTTTTGCTTTGTTAGTAAAGCAACTCCGTAATGTCCTTTTTGCCCGTGATAGTTTAGGTAATAACCAAATGGTTCTAGCTCAGCAATAGGAAACTGATCATTATGAACTTTCGTTTCTTGTAAACCAATTACATCTGGCTGATATTTATCAATAATAGCTGCTAATTGGTGAATTCGAGCTCGAAGGCTGTTAATATTAAATGAGATAACATTCATGTTGATTTATTGTCTTGTATTTGATGTTCTAAATACGCATCGTACCAAAAATACGTTATACTGTTAAGCTATTACAGAAAAAGCAACTCTTTGTGATAATAAGGAACTACCCAATATGTCTACGGAACTACTTGCCTTACGCGATAAAATCGATGAAGTTGATCAATCTATTTTATCTTTAATTACAAAGCGATTAGCGTTAGTTGCCGAAGTTGGCGAAGTAAAAAGCAAACATGGCATTCCAATTTATGATCCTAAACGTGAAGCCGCTATGCTAGCTAAAAGACGGCAAGAGGCTGAAGAGCAAGGTGTTTCTCCTGCTTTAATTGAAGATATTTTACGCCGTTTAATGCGTGAATCTTATATTAGCGAAAACGACAAGGGCTTTAAAAAAGTCTATACGGGCCAAGGTTCCGTCGTGATTGTTGGCGGTAATGGACAAATGGGTCGGTTATTTGCTCGGTTATTTACGCTATCGGGCTATCAGGTTAAAACATTGGGTTCAAAAACGATGCATCAAGCAGCCGAAGTGGTTGCCGATGCAATTGCAGTTATTGTAACCGTGCCGATCAATAAAACTTGTGACATCATTAAACAATTACCATCATTACCCAAAGATTGTATTTTAACGGATTTTACATCCATAAAAGCCAAGCCTATCCAAGCAATGCTTGATAAGCATCAAGGACCTGTTGTTGGTTTGCACCCAATGTTTGGTCCTGATGTGCCAAATTTGGCTAAACAAGTTATTGTTTATTGTGATGGACGTGAGCAAGCGAAATATCAATGGTTAATTGAGCAAATGCGGATATGGGGCGCCAATTTATGTGCGATTGATGCCAAAGAGCATGATAAATGTATGTCATTCATTCAAGCATTACGCCATTTTACCTCTTTTTCATATGGTGTTAATTTACAACGTGAACAAGCGGATTTGGAACAACTCATTGCATTATCATCACCTATCTATCGGCTTGAACTGATGATGGTTGGACGCCTGTTTGCGCAAGATCCCGAACTTTATGCTGATATTATCATGGCATCTGATGATAATATTGAATTAATCAAGCGTTATTATAAATGTTTTGGGGAAATGGTAAATTTAATTGAACAACGAGACAAAACTAAGTTTATAAAAAACTTTAATGAAGTTACCCAGTGGTTTGGCAGTTATGCCGAGCGCTTTATCAAAGAGAGCCAAGGGTTATTAAAATTTGCTAATGATAATCGAGCGTAACTTTATATTAAACGGTATATTTTCCTGAAAGTTTTTTACAAGTTAAAAATATACTTTTTATCAAAAAACAGTGTTATATAGTTTTAGAACAAAGCATTACTGTTTAACAAAGTGGTTAAAAATAACAAATGTTAGTATGAGGAAATAGAATGTCTAATCGAAAATATTTTGGTACAGATGGGATTAGAGGGAAAGTTGGACAGTATCCTATCACACCAGATTTTGCACTTAAATTAGGTTGGGCAGCAGGTCGTGTACTAGCCAAAGATGGCGTTAAAAAAGTATTAATCGGTAAAGATACTCGTATTTCAGGTTATATGCTTGAATCAGCCTTAGAAGCAGGGTTTGCCTCGGCAGGTGTTGCTGCTGCCTTTACTGGACCAATGCCAACCCCTGCTATTGCTTATTTAACCCGCACTTTTCGTGCTGATGCTGGCGTTGTTATTTCTGCTTCACATAATCCTTTTTATGATAATGGTATTAAGTTTTTTTCAACCGAAGGGAAAAAGCTTGATGATACAATTGAATTAGAAATTGAAGCAGAACTTGAAAAAGAGATCGATTGCGTTGAATCCAAACAACTTGGACGAGCTAGCCGTATTACCGATGCCGCTGGGCGTTATATCGAATTTTGTAAAAGCACATTTGATCATAATTTAAGTTTAGCAGGACTTAAAATTGTTGTTGATTGCGCTAATGGCGCCACCTATCACATAGCGCCAAAAGTATTACGAGAACTTGGCGCACAAGTAATTAAAATTGGCTGTGAGCCCGATGGTGTTAACATCAACGAAAACTGTGGCGCAACAGATGTTAAAGCACTTGCTAAACGTGTTATTGATGAAAAAGCCAATTTAGGTTTTGCCTTAGATGGCGATGGCGATCGTATTATTATGGTTGATCATAACGGTCAAAAAATTGATGGCGATTTAATTATTTATATCATTGCCCGTGAAGCATTAAGGCAAGGTCAATTAAAAGGCGGTGTTGTTGGTACATTAATGAGCAATATGGGGCTTGAGATAGCGCTTAAAAATCTGGGTATTCCTTTTGTTCGAGCTAAAGTTGGCGACCGTTATGTGCTTGAAAAGTTAGTTGAGAAGAACTGGCTCCTAGGAGCTGAAAATTCGGGGCATGTTTTATTATTAGATAAAACCACAACTGGTGATGGCATCATAGCTGGCTTACAGGTATTAGCCGCAATGGTTCGTAATGATATGTCGTTAGCTGATTTATGCAGTGGTATGACAATGCTGCCACAAGTATTAATTAATGTTCGGTTTTCAGCTGAATATGATCCATTAAATAGCGCTCAAGTAAAATCAGCAATAGCGCAAGCAGAAAAACAACTTGGTAGCAATGGGCGAGTACTGATCCGTAAATCAGGAACAGAACCGCTTATTCGCGTAATGGTGGAAGGAAATAACGAAACAGAAGTGCAAAATTTGGCTGAGGCTATTGCTATAGCCGTTAAACCCTAAAAATAGCGTCATTTATACCCATTAATTAAACTATTAACTATGCAATATTAGGGGTAAAATGATAATAGAAGTTGTAAATATTTACATAAATTTAGTAAAAAGTGTCTAAATTCTTAATTTAGTTAATCAAAGGTTGACTTGTTATAGGCAATTAGGTTTAAAATAGTAACTTCTTATTGCAGCGATTGCTTATACCTTTTTAAACGGGCTATAAGCAATGTTTTATTTTTAGGAATAGGTTAAGAGGGTTATATGTCTGTTTCCTCTCCAGCTTCACCACAAGCTTATATCAAGCACCATCTTGAGAACTTGCAAGTAGGTTCTGGTTTTTGGACCTTAAATCTTGACTCGTTGTTCTTTTCGATTCTGCTTGGTGTTATCTTTCTATGGGTATTTTATCGTGTTGCCCAAAAAGCAACCAGTGGAGTACCAAGTAAATTACAATGTGCAGTCGAGATGATCTTTGAATTTGTCAATAATACAGTCAAAGATATGTTTACTGGTCAAAATAAGCTCATTGCGCCGTTAGCATTAACGGTATTTATTTGGGTTTTCTTGATGAATTTAATGGATCTTATCCCTGTTGATTTTCTACCTTATGCAGGCCAATATTTAGGCTTATCACACTTAAGAGTAGTACCAACGGCAGATGTTAGCATTACTATGTCAATGTCTTTAGGGGTATTTGCACTCATTATAATTTATTCAATTAAATACAAAGGGATTTCAGGGTTTATTAAAGAATATACTTTACATCCTTTTAATCACTGGGCATTTGCACCAATCAATTTAGTGCTTGAACTGGTTAGTCTTTTAGCTAAACCAGTTTCTTTAGGACTTCGACTTTTCGGTAATATGTATGCAGGTGAACTTATCTTCATCCTTATTGCTGCATTATTACCTTGGTGGTCACAATGGGCATTATCATTGCCATGGGCCATTTTTCATATTTTAATTATTACGTTACAAGCTTTTATTTTTATGGTGTTGACGATCGTCTATTTAGCTATGGCGTCGGCAACGGAAGATCATTAATTTTACTATTTTTTTGTTAATAAACTGGAGTATATAATGGAAATGTTATTTGTAGCCGCAGGCATTATGATGGGATTAGCTGCAATTGGTGGTGCAGTTGGTATTGGCTTATTAGGTGGCAAGTTTTTAGAAGGTGCTGCGCGTCAACCAGAATTAATGCCTATGTTGCGTACTCAATTCTTTATCGTTATGGGTCTAGTTGATGCAATCCCAATGATCTGTGTTGGTATTGCGCTTTACGTTATCTTTGCTGTTGCAGGTTAATAAAAATTTAAGAGGAATCGTGTCATGAATATGAACGCAACGCTCCTCGGCCAAGCAATTACATTTGTATTGTTTGTTTGGTTCTGTATGAAGTTTGTTTGGCCTCCTGTTATTGGCGCGATTGAAAAACGCCAAAAAGAGATAGCCGAAGGACTTGCTTCAGCAGAAACAGCAAAAAAAGATTTGGAATTAGCCAAAGCAAATACATCTGACATAATGCAACAGGCTAAGGTTGAGGCTAATGCAATTATTGAGCAAGCGAATAAACGCAAAGCAATCATTCTTGAAGAAGCAAAGCAAGAAGCTTCTCGCGAAAAAGAACGAATTGTTGCTCAAGGGCTTGCCGAAGTAGAAGCTGAACGCAAACGAGCAAGAGAAGAGCTTAAACAGCAAGTCGCTACACTCGCTATTGCTGGTGCAGAAAAAATTATTGAACGTTCTGTTAATGAAGCCGCAAATAGCGACATCATTGATAAACTCGTAGCTGAACTATAAGGAGAATAGAGCAATGGCTGACTTAATTACGATTGCTCGCCCTTATGCTAAAGCCGCTTTCGAATTTGCGGTAGAAAATAACAGCATCGAATCATGGCATAAAATGTTAGTGCTAACATCTGAAGTGAGTAAAGATACTCAAATAAGAAGTGTCTTAACATCTGATATGAAAACTGATTCGGTGGCTAATTTACTCATCAACATCTGTAAAGATGTGTTAGATGAGTTTAGTACTAATTTTATTAAGATTATGGCTGAAAACAAACGATTATCACTTCTTCCTGAAGTGTTAACCTTGTTTGAACAATATTGTTTAGATAGAGAATCACAAGCAGATGTTGATGTAATTTCTGCCAGTGAACTAACTGATGAGCAACTTAATAAAATTTCTGTCGCTGTCGAAAAACGTTTATCACGAAAAGTAAAACTAAAATGTCATATAGATAAATCACTCATTTCTGGTTTTATTATTCGTACGGGCGATATGGTTATTGATAGTAGTATCAGAGGGCGTTTAAATCATTTAAATAACGCTCTACAGTCTTAAGGGGACTGATAATGCAGCTAAATTCAACTGAAATAAGTGAACTAATTAAAGAGCGAATAGCTCAGTTCAATATTGTGAGTGATGCTCACAATGAAGGAACTATCATATCTGTAAGTGATGGAATCCTTCGAATCCACGGATTGACTGATGTAATGCAAGGCGAAATGATAGCATTACCTGGAAGTCAATATGCAATGGCATTAAATCTTGAAAGAGATTCAGTCGGTGCGGTGGTCATGGGACCATACGAAGACTTGTCTGAAGGTATGAAAGTACAATGTACTGGCCGTATTTTACAAGTACCAGTTGGTGAAGGTTTATTAGGTCGCGTTATTAACACACTAGGTGAACCAATTGATGGTAAAGGCTCTCTTCAACATGACGGTTTTTCACCAGTAGAAGTAGTTGCACCCGGTGTTATCGATCGTAAATCTGTTGACCAAGCATTACAAACTGGTTATAAAGCCGTTGACTCAATGATTCCAATTGGACGAGGTCAGCGTGAGCTTATCATTGGTGACCGTCAAACAGGTAAAACAGCACTTGCTGTCGATGCAATCATCAACCAACGCAGCTCAGGTGTAAAATGTATTTATGTTGCCATTGGTCAAAAACAATCAACTATTGCCAATGTTGTACGTAAACTTGAAGAGCATAATGCACTTAAAAACACAATTGTGGTTGTGGCATCAGCGTCTGAATCAGCTGCGTTACAATACTTAGCGCCATATGCTGGTTGTGCAATGGGTGAATACTTCCGCGATCGTGGTCAAGATGCATTAATTGTTTATGATGATTTATCTAAACAAGCTGTTGCTTACCGTCAAATTTCGTTATTACTTCGTCGTCCTCCTGGACGTGAAGCTTATCCTGGTGATGTATTTTATCTTCATTCTCGTTTACTTGAACGCGCAGCGCGAGTCAACGAAGCCTATGTTGAAGAGTACACTAAAGGCGAAGTTAAAGGAAAAACAGGCTCATTAACAGCATTACCAATTATTGAAACTCAGGCTGGTGACGTTTCAGCATTCGTACCAACTAACGTAATTTCGATTACTGATGGTCAGATTTTCCTTGAAACTAGCCTATTTAACTCAGGTATCCGCCCTGCGGTTAACCCTGGTATTTCGGTTTCACGTGTGGGTGGTGCTGCACAAACTAAGATAATGAAAAAATTATCAGGTGGTATTCGTACTGCGCTTGCACAGTATCGTGAATTAGCTGCGTTCTCTCAATTTGCATCAGACTTAGATGAAGCAACAAGAAACCAATTAAGTCACGGTGAAAAAGTAACAGAATTGTTAAAACAAAAGCAATACTCGCCAATGACTGTTGCTGAACAATCAATAGTACTTTACGCCGCTGAACGTGGTTATCTTGAAGATGTAGAATTAGCTAAAGTATTACCATTTGAAACAGCACTACTTGCTTATGCCCATAGTCAATATGCCGATTTTGTTAAATCAATTGATGAAACAGGTAATTACAATGATGAGATTGAAACTAAGCTAAAAGAATTACTTGAAAGCTTTAAATCAACTCAAACATGGTAAGGGTGAGGTAAAAAATGGCTAATGCAAAAGAGATTAGAACAAAAATTGCCAGTATCCAAAGTACGCAAAAAATCACTAAAGCGATGGAAATGGTTGCCAATTCTAAAATGCGTAAAACGCAAGATAGAATGGCTGCTAGTCGACCATATGCCGAAATGATTCGTGAAGTAATTGGACATTTAGCGTTAGCTCAGATAGGCGCCAAACATCCTTATTTAGAAGAAAGAGATGTAAAGCGAGTTGGCTATCTTATCATTTCAACCGATCGTGGTTTATGTGGTGGTTTAAATATCAATCTTTTTAAAACTGTCATTGCTGACATGTCAGCATGGCAGGAAAAGGGTGTTGAAGCTGATGTTGCTTTAATTGGTTCGCGTGGTGTTTCGTTTTTTTCGTCAGTGAAAGCGAACATTTTAACCCAAGTCACTAATTTGGGTGATGAACCAAATTTATCCGATTTAATTGGGCCGGTAAAAACAATGCTTGAGGCATATGACAACGGTAAAATTGATAGATTATATATTGTTACAAACAAATTTATTAATACGATGTCGCAAAAGCCGACAATTCAGCAATTATTACCTTTACCACCATCAGAAGATAAAAAACTCAAAGCTTCATCATGGGATTATATTTATGAGCCTGATGCTAAATCACTATTAGACGTGATTTTACGTCGCTATATTGAATCACAAGTCTATCAAGCAGTGGTTGATAATTTAGCGAGTGAACAAGCAGCAAGAATGGTGGCCATGAAAGCGGCAACGGATAACGGTGCAAACCTAATTAATGAATTACAAATTGTGTATAACAAGGCCCGTCAAGGTGCTATCACTAATGAATTAATTGATATTGTATCCGGTGCAGCCGCTGTTTCAGGTTAGTGCTAAATATTGGCTTATAGTTAAGAAAAAGACGTAGAGGATTAAAAATGGCTACTGGAAAGATTGTCCAGATCATCGGTGCGGTGGTTGATGTCGAATTCCCAGAAGATGCAGTACCAAAGGTATATGATGCATTAGAAGTGGAAACAGGCACTGAAAAATTAGTTCTGGAAGTTCAGCAACAATTAGGTGGTGGCGTTGTTTGTTGTATCGCAATGGGTTCATCTGATGGTTTAAGACGTGGACTTAAAGTTGTAAACACTGGTCACGGCATTGAAGTACCAGTGGGGACTAAAACACTAGGTCGTATTATGAACGTACTTGGTGATCCTGTTGATAAAGCAGGTCCTATTGGTGAAGAAGAACGTTGGGCGATTCACCGTGCTGCCCCAACCTATGAAGAACTTGCAAGCTCAACTGAATTACTTGAAACAGGTATTAAAGTTATCGACTTAATTTGTCCATTTGCTAAAGGTGGTAAAGTTGGTCTGTTTGGTGGTGCTGGTGTAGGTAAAACCGTTAATATGATGGAGTTGATCCGTAATATCGCTATTGAACACTCAGGTTACTCAGTGTTTACTGGTGTGGGCGAACGTACTCGTGAAGGTAATGACTTTTACCACGAAATGAAAGAATCAAACGTACTTGATAAAGTATCATTAGTTTACGGCCAAATGAATGAGCCACCAGGAAACCGTTTACGTGTTGCGTTAACGGGTTTAACTATGGCTGAAAAATTCCGCGACGAAGGTAAAGATGTTTTATTATTCATCGATAATATTTATCGCTATACATTAGCCGGTACTGAAGTATCTGCGTTATTAGGTCGTATGCCATCGGCAGTAGGTTATCAACCAACATTAGCTGAAGAAATGGGGTTACTACAAGAACGTATTACTTCAACTAAGACCGGTTCGATTACTTCAATCCAAGCGGTGTATGTACCTGCAGATGACTTGACTGACCCATCACCAGCAACAACCTTTGCTCACTTAGATGCGACAATCGTATTAAGTCGACAAATTGCTTCTTTAGGTATCTATCCGGCAGTGGATCCATTAGATTCAACTAGTCGTCAATTAGATCCTTTAGTTGTTGGTCAAGAGCACTATGATTGTGCCCGTGGTGTTCAGTCAATTCTACAACGTTATCAAGAATTAAAAGATATTATCGCTATTCTTGGTATGGATGAGTTATCTGAAGATGATAAATTGATCGTTGCTCGTGCACGTAAAATTCAGCGCTTCTTATCTCAACCATTCTTTGTTGCAGAAGTATTTACCGGTTCACCAGGAAAATATGTACCTTTAAAAGATACGATCAGTGCATTTAAAGGAATCATGAATGGTGATTATGACCATATTCCTGAACAAGCATTCTATATGGTTGGTTCAATTGATGAAGCGATTGAGAAAGCAAAATCTCTCTAAGAGATTCATTGAACAAAGATCGTATTAATGGAGATCGTATTATGGCACTAACTTCCTATCAATTAGAAGTTGTTAGTGCTGAATCTCACCTGTTTTCGGGTGATGTTCAGCGAATCAGAGTCACAGGTAAAGAAGGTGAACTAGGGATTTATCCTGGCCATACCCCTTTACTCACAACCATAAAACCAGGTATGGTCGGCATTGTGAAAGCGGATGGTGAAGAAGAGTTTATTTATCTATCTGGTGGCATCTTAGAAGTACAACCTAACATCGTAACTATCTTGGCAGATACTGCGATTCGTGGTGAAGATTTAGATGAAGCAAGAGCACAAGAAGCAGTAAGACAAGCACAAGAACATATTAGTCATCCAAGCGATGATATGTCATTTGCACAAGCATCAGCCGAACTGTCAAAAGCTTTGGCAAAAATTCGTGTTATCGAGTTAACTCGCCGTATGGGGCAATAGTTTGCGTTTGTGCTTAACCATATATAAAAAGGTTACTTACACCCCTAAGTAACCTTTTGATTTATAATAAAATTATACTTAAACGTATAGTTTTCCTGAAACTTTTTGACAAAAACAAGCAAAATATCAAAATAAAGTTTTCTTTTTCACTATTGTTATTAAATGGCTAAAACGTAACACTAACTGGATTTATTGGTTGCTATCAGCGATAATCTGAATAAATCTTATCAACATTAATGCAATTATGTTTACCATTTACCATTCAAATCAAGTCGATCTACTTAAGTCACTCGTGAGCGAGCTAATGCGTAGGCAGCCATTAGAGGATGTATTTACACCTGATGTTGTTATGGTGCAAAGTCAAGGTATGGCACAATGGCTACAAATTGCTTTGGCAGATGATTTGGGTATTGTGGCTAATGTTGATTTTCTTTTTCCAACTCAATTTATTTGGCAACTTTATCAAAAATTATTGCCCGATGCCCCCATTGAAAATAGTTATAGTATTGAATCAATGAGTTGGCGTTTGTATTATTTGTTGCCTCAAGTTATTAAACAACCTGAGTTTAGTGCGCTTAAACATTATCTCGATACTGATAAGCAAGATAAAAAACGATATCAGCTTGCAACGCGTATTGCGCGATTATTTGACCAATATTTAGTTTATCGCCCTGATTGGCTTGCAAAATGGGAAGCCAATCATACTGTTAGCGAATTAAATCATCATTCTGATGAAAGATGGCAAGCAGAGCTGTGGCGAAAGCTAATATCCATCAGTCAACCTTATCATCGCGCTAATATTTATCAACAAATGCTTGAAATTTTGTTAGATAATCACTTTGATCGTTCACGTTTAGATTCGTTACCTAATCGTATTTTTATTTTTGGTATTACTTCTCTTCCCCCTATTTATCTTTCGTTACTGTCAGCACTTGGGCAACATATTGATGTCCATTTGATGTTTAACAATCCGTGTAAATGGTATTGGGGCGATATTGCTGAAAAACAGTTGTCAGATATATTAAATACACCTGATAAAATACCTAATCCTCTGTTAACCTCATGGGGAAAACTTGGGCGTGATAATCTATTTTTGTTACAAGAATTTAATAATAAGCAAGATATTGAAGCGTTTGCCGATCAGTATCGTTCTTGTCTATTACATGCTATTCAGCAAGATATTTTAGAACTGTATCAAACCGATTTTGATAATAAAACTTTTGCCGTAACAGATAAGTCAATTTCGTTTCATGCCTGCCATAGTGAACAACGTGAAGTTGAGGTATTGTATGACTACCTGCTATCGGTTTTTGATGCAGATCCTACGCTGGAGCTGCGCGATTGCATAGTTATGGTATCAGATATTGATAAGTATGTTCCTTATATTCGATCCGTCTTTGGTAATGCTGTTGAAAATCGCTATTTACCTTTTACTATTTCAGATCAAAAAGCACGAAATATCGATCCTATCGTTCAAGGCTTTTTTACCATTTTAAATTTTCCAAATAGTCGATTTACAGCAGAAGAACTATTTAATTTACTTGAGATCCCTGCTATTGCCGAAAAATTTGCTATTAACGAATCTCAGTTAACCTTGTTGCGAACTTGGATTGTTGAGTCAGGCATTCGTTTTGGACTTGATAGTGCACATAGTTGGTTATTTGGACTTGAGCGGTTATTACTCGGTTACACGATGAACAGTGAACAAGGCGGTTGGCAACAAATATTACCTTATGATGGTGCAACAGGTTTAGATGCCGAATTAATAGGTCAATTAGCCGAATTTATTAAAGTTGTAAGTAAGTGGTTTGCTATCTTAAATGAAGAAAAACCGCTAATTAATTGGCAACCTTGTTGCCTTGAATTAATCAATGACTTTTTTGTAAGTAATGTTCAACGTGAATCCATTTTATTGATGATAGAAGAAGAATGGCAAGAGCTGATTAATAGTGGATTATCGGCTAGTTATACAGATAATATTTCTATCACTATTCTACATGATGCTATGCAATCACGTTTAGAGCAAAATCATTTAGCGCATCGTTTTTTAGTTGGTAAGATAAATTTTTGTACCATGATGCCAATGCGTTCTATTCCATTTAAAGTTGTTTGTTTACTTGGTATGAATGACGGCGATTATCCAAGAACGTCTCTTCCACTTGATTTTGATTTAATCGCACAACATCCAAGACGAGGGGATCGTAGCCGTCGCACAGATGATCGTTACCTTTTTTTAGAAGCCATTTTATCGGCGCAAAAACAGTTGTATATCAGTTATATTGGTCGCGATATGAAAGATAATAGTGAACGTTATCCTTCTATACTTGTTGATGAGTTTTGGGAATATATTGGCCAATATTATAGCAAGGTTGAAAATAATACAGATGGCACTACGAATAGCACTATAAATAGCTTAGATTTTTTACGTGTAAACCATACACGCACACCGTTTAACCCCCAAAATTTTTTACAACAACCAAAAAGCTATGCTGATGAGTGGTTACCTGCAGCATTGCAACAAGGTGAAAGTCAGTTATTTATTAGTAAAATACCAATTATTAGTGTAGATAATATTAATCTTGATGAATTAAAACGATTTTACCAGCACTCTATTAGGCTATTTTTACAGAAACGGTTTAATTTTTATATAAATTATCTGGATGATACCTTACCAGATGCCGAAAACTTTAATCTTGATAGCTTAAAGCGCTATCAATTAAATTTACAGATTTTAAATGAATTAATTGCCAATAGATCGCAACAATCAGATGATTTCTATCAACGATTAGCGTTAACAGGTGACTTACCAGATGGTGCGTTTGGTGAAATTATTTATGATAATCAACTTGAATCACTGCAACCTTTGGCCAATAAAGTTGACCAAGAACGTTTAATCATGACAACGCAAGAAGTTAATTTAACCATTTCATCTAATGATCAACATTACCAATTACAAGGTTGGTTAACTCACATTCAAGATGATGGTATATTGACATGGCGACCATCAAAGCTTTCGATTCGCGATGGTATTTCGTTGTGGATTGATCATTTGGTTTATTGCATTTTAAATCCTGATAAAATTGACAATCAAAGTCGTATGTATGGTCGGGACGATAATGAATGGCGATTTTCACATTTAAATGCAGATTTGGCTTTAACTATATTAACTAATTTAGTTGAAGGCTATTTGCAGGGTATCAATGAACCATTATTAATGCCATTAAAAAGTTCGTGGAGTTGGTTAATTACAGCTTATGATAAAAAAACAGGTAAAATTATCGCTAGCGATAGAGCTATCAATCAGCTTTTAAATTCATGGCAAGGAGGATTTAATCAACGCGCCGAGTGTGACAGCTATTATACTCGTCTTTATCCTGAGTTAACCGATACACTGATTGAACAAATTATATTTACTGCTGAGCGATTTTTATTGCCAATTTTATTACATCAAACAACAGTAGAATAAGAGGCATTATGTTTATTGATACACATTGTCATTTTGATTTTCCACCTTTTACTGATTTTCTTGCTGATTCAATAAATAAGATTCGCCAAGCGAATATTGTTGGGTTAATTATACCCGCAGTTAGTGCTAACTATTTTGAGACTGTTTTACAACTTACAAATAATCACCATGAAATTTATGCCGCTTTGGGATTACATCCTATTTATCAACATACTATGGCTGATTTAGAACTATTAACCAATATTGTTAAAACAAAACCTAAAAAATTAGTTGCCATTGGTGAAATAGGGCTCGATTGCTACGATTTAAGTATCGATTGGCAACAACAATTATTATTTTTTAGGTCGCAATTAACAATTGCCAAACAGTTTGATTTACCCGTTTTAATACATTCACGCAAAGCGCACGATATTATGTACCGTGAATTACACAAGGCCAACTTACCTTGTTGCGGCGTAATACATGGTTTTTCAGGTAGTTATCAACAAGCCATACAATTTGTTAAGCTGGGTTATTATATTGGTGTAGGTGGCGTAATTAGTTATGAACGTGCGAATAAAACTCGCAATACAATTGCTCAATTACCGCTTGACAGCCTAGTGCTTGAAACAGATGCGCCCGACATGCCATTAAGTGGGCGTCAAGGTCAAGTAAATCGCCCTGAATATATCACTGAGGTTTTTAAAATCTTGACACAATTACGAACTGAATCACCAGATCACATACTTAACACAATTTTAACAAACACCTTGACTCTATTTAGTCGAATCAATAGAATTAAAATTTAACAAGCGACTAAAATAAATTTACTAGGGCGTGTTGATCTTTCGTGATTATTTTTTATACGGCATGATGTGAGTTATAATCATTCTGCCAAAAACAACCCTAACTCGATTCATCATGCCAAGAACAATGCTAACAGATAAACGGTGGGAAAAGCTACTACAAATAATGAAAAATACCGGCCGAGTTTATAATAAATCCGAGCATCGGATGACGTTTGAAGGGATCCTTTTCCGAATGAGAACCGGTATTGCTTGGCGAGATTTGCCAGAAGAGTTTGGTGAATGGAGCACTGTCTATAGACGATTTAATTTGTGGTCTAAAAAAGGAATATTAGTTGATATTTTCAAACATTTATCACAACTAGCGGATTTTGAATGGGTGTTCCTAGATGGCTCGATTATCAGGGCTCATCAACATAGTACAGGCGCTGCAACGGAGCATTGTGAGCAAATAGGTCAGAGCTGTGGTGGTCATTCAACTAAAATTCATCTTGCGGTTGATAGTGGTGGTTTGCCTATTTGTTTTGAGCTTTCTGAAGGACAACGACATGATATCACTTATGCAGAAAACCTAGTTGAAAAGCTCGATGAAGT
>NZ_FMBA01000045.1 GCF_900094935.1 Gilliamella intestini | reverse complement strand
AGTGAAACGCCGTAGTGCCGATGGTAGTGTGGGTATTACCCATGTGAGAGTAGGGTGCCGCCAGACTTTTAAATACACGAGCCCAGCAGCAATGCTGGGCTTTTTTGCTTTCAGGAATTTTATTAAAGAAGTACTAAAATAGTCAGCTATGAAATATTTATATGAGTAATATTATAATAAATATTGTTTAGTGTGAAAAATATACGGAAAAGGTGTATTTGTCTTATCAGTATCATTTTTTTATTTATTTATTGCTCTATGTATGAAACAATTTAGCTATATAAAAATAAATTTTTGAGGTAGTCAGTGATCGATAATGATGGCTACCGTCCAAATGTAGGAATAGTTATTTGTAACAGGTATGGTCAGGTGCTTTGGGCTCGTCGTTATGGGCAGAATTCCTGGCAATTTCCTCAGGGCGGAATAAAACAAAACGAAACGCCTGAGCAGGCAATGTTTCGTGAATTAAACGAAGAAGTTGGTTTATCATCAAAAGATGTGAAGATTTTATCCGTTACTAATGGTTGGTTACGATATAAATTACCTAAAAGGATGGTTCGTTGGGAAAATCACCCCGTTTGTATTGGACAAAAACAAAAGTGGTTCTTACTAGAATTAATATCTGATGTATCGGTAATAAATCTTAATACATCGTTAACTCCTGAATTTGATGATTGGAAATGGGTAAATTATTGGTACCCTATTCGGCAAGTCATTGCTTTTAAAAGAGATGTTTATAGGAAAGCAATGAAGGAGTTTTCTTGTATTGTTTTTTCGATTCAAATTGAAATAGATGTACCTATTACTAACATTTCTAAAAAGAAACGGTTTAATTTCTTTGTTCATAAACATAAAAATAAAAAGCGTATTAAAAAATGAATCAATATTTGCAATTTCCTAATTTCGATCCAATAGCATTTTCTATTGGTCCTATATCGCTCCATTGGTATGGTGCTATGTATTTGTTTGGTGTGCTTGGAGCTCTTTATTTAGCCAAACGCCGTGCAAATAAACCTAATAGTAAATGGGCGTCACAACAGGTTGAAAATTTATTATTTTGGGGATTTTTAGGCCTTTTTATTGGTGGTAGATTAGGTTATGTTTTCTTTTATAACTTTGATGCCTTTATTAAAGATCCTGTTATTTTATTTAAAGTTTGGGAAGGAGGAATGTCTTTCCATGGCGGTTTAATTGGCTCTATTTGCGTTATTGCTATTTTTGCAAAAAAAGCAAAGAAAACTTTTATGGAAGTAGGTGATTTTGTTGCTCCGCTTGTCCCGATTGGTTTGATGTTTGGACGATTTGGTAATTTTATTAATGGAGAACTTTGGGGGAGAGTAACTAATTTGCCTATTGGCATGCTATTTCCAACATCATCACAGGCCGATTTTATGTTTGTTCAATCTCATCCTGAATGGTTTTCACTTTACTCACAACTAAATGGTATTTTACCAAGGCACCCGTCACAGCTTTATGAAATGATTTTCGAAGGAATTGTACTGTTTATTATTTTGAATGTTTTTATCCGAAAACCAAGGCCTACAGGTGCAGTATCTGGGTTGTTTTTGTTTTGCTATGGTTTATTTAGATTTGTTATAGAGTTTTTTAGGCAACCAGATGAACAACTAGGTTTATTTTTAAATATTATTAGTATGGGACAAATATTATGTTTACCAATGATTATTGGTGGTATTTTAATTCTTTTATTTGCGTATAGGTTTAATCATAAGGCAAAAACACAATGAAACAATATTTAGTGTTAATGCAAAAAATTTTAGATGAAGGTACTCCTAAGTCAGATAGAACAGGAACAGGTACGCTATCTATTTTTGGGCATCAAATGCGATTTAATTTACAAGAAGGTTTTCCTCTTGTTACAACTAAAAAGTGTCATTTACGTTCAATTATTCATGAATTGCTTTGGTTTTTGAAGGGAGATACAAATGTTAAGTATCTTCAAGATAATAAGGTAACTATTTGGAATGAATGGGCTGATGAAAATGGTGATTTAGGTCCTGTTTATGGCAAACAATGGCGGGCATGGGGTACTGCCGATGGTCGTCAAATAGATCAAATTTCACAATTAATTGATCATGTTAAGAATGATCCTGATTCTAGACGTATGATTGTTTCAGCCTGGAATGTTGGAGAATTAGATCAAATGGCATTAGCACCGTGTCATGCTTTTTTCCAATTTTATGTCGCAAACGGCAAACTTTCTTGTCAACTTTATCAGCGCTCTTGTGATGTATTTTTAGGATTGCCATTTAATATAGCTAGCTATTCTTTGTTAGTCCACATGATTGCACAGCAATGTGAATTAAAAGTAGGTGATTTTGTGTGGACTGGTGGTGATACTCATCTTTATTCTAATCATATGGAACAAGCTCATTTGCAATTAAGTCGCGAGCCAAGGATATTGCCAAAATTAACTATTAAACGTAAACCTCCAACAATTTTTGATTATAAGTTTGAGGATTTTGAAATTGTTGGTTATGAACCGTATCCAGCGATCAAAGCGCCTGTTGCTGTTTGATTTTTTGTTAAAAAGTTTCCGGTAACTATGTGTTTCAGTATAAAAAAATAGATAATTTTAAGAATGGATCATAGCTAATGGTTTTACTATGATCTACTTTAAATATCAATTGATAACCAATATTGTTACAGAATAATAATATAACGCTATTATGCTTTGTTTATTTTTATGCCCTGAAAAATAAGATATGGTATATAATAAACAACTGCATTGTTAATAATAATTTGATCTTAATATGAGTCAAAACCAAGAAATTCGGCCTATTTTTACTAAAAGCTTATTACACCCTCGTTATTGGTTAACGTGGTTTGGTATTGGTGTTTTATATCTAATCGTTTTATTGCCATACCCTATTATTTATCAATTAGGAAAAGGGTTAGGATTGCTTTCGATGAAATTAATCGGCAAACGTAAAGAAACGGCTAGGCAAAATCTAAAACTCTGTTTTCCTGAAAAAACAGAATCTGAACGTGATCAGATGTTGCGTGAAAATTTTATTTCAACGGGTTTAGCAATTTTTGAAACCGGTATGGCATGGTTCTGGTCTGATAAACGTCTTGCTAAAAAAGTTTCTATTGTTGACGATTTTCATATCACAAAAGTTCAACAATCAGGTCAAGGCGTTTTACTTATTGGTATCCATTTTCTGACATTAGAATTAGGTGCACGTATCTTAGGAATGAACCATCCTGGAGTCGGAGTGTACCGTCCAAATGATAATCCTGTAATGGATTATGTTCAGCTTAAAGGACGTTTAAAATCAAACAAATATATGTTGGAACGCCATAATACAAAAGGTATGATTAGGGCATTAAAAAATGGTGAATTGCTTTGGTATGCTCCTGATCATGATTATGGTCCTAAAAATAGTGTTTTTGCTCCTCTATTTTCAGTTGAAAAAGCAGCGACAACAGTAGGTACGCGTATATTAGTCAAGTTAGGTCATCCTGCTATTATTCCATTTACACCTAAACGAGAAAAAAGTGGTCGGTATGTTGTTTATATTTCTCCTAGAGTTGAAGGATTTCCTATAGAAGATGATGTGCTAGCTGCAACGTTCATGAATAAAATAATTGAACAAGAGATTTTAAAAGCACCAGAACAATATATGTGGTTACATCGTCGATTCAAAACACGCCCAAAAGGAGAATCCCCTTTATATTCTGATAATGTGCAATCTGATTAATATCTTTTAAAAGAGTAAAAAATTACAATATGCAAAAACTAAATAAAATTATTTTATATTGTCGTTCTGGATTTGAAAAAGAGTGTGCAGCAGAAATTACAGATAGAGCTGCGAAAAAAGAAATTTATGGTTTTGCTAAAGTAAAAGAAAACAGCAGTTATGTTATTTTTGAATGTTATCAAGATGGTGATGCGCAATTATTAATAAAAGATTTGGCTTTTCGGACACTTATTTTTGCACGACAAATGTTTGTATCTGGTGATTTATTAGTTGATTTGCCAACAGATGATCGTATATCTCCTATTATTAATGCATTATCTGGATGTATAGATAAAGCCGGTGATTTGCGGGTTGAAGTTGCTGATACTAATGAAGGAAAAGCGCTTTCAGGTTTTTGCCGTAAATTTACTGTTCCGCTTCGTCAAGCATTACGAAGTAAGCGTATTTTATTGAAAGTTGAAAATCCTTCTCGTCCGGTTATTCATTTATTTTTTATCAATAATAATAGCTGTTATGTTGGTTATTCATTTAGCCGAAATAATTCTCCTTTTTATATGGGAATTCCACGGCTAAAATTTCCTGCAGATGCTCCAAGTCGCTCTACGTTAAAATTAGAAGAAGCTTTTCATATTTTTATCCCATATGAAGAGTGGGATGAGCGATTAAAAGGTGGGTTGAATGCTGTCGATTTAGGAGCTTGCCCAGGGGGATGGACTTATCAGCTGGTTAAAAGAAGTATGATGGTTTATGCCATTGATAATGGATCTATGAATGAAAAATTAATGCAAACAGGTCAAGTTAAACATTATAGAGAAGATGGTTTTAAATTTATGCCTAAAAAGCATAATATTTATTGGTTGGTCTGTGATATGGTTGAAAAACCAACCAAAGTAACCGAATTAATAGCTAAATGGCTAATTAATGGTTGGTGTAGAGAGGCTATTTTTAATCTCAAATTACCAATGAAAAAGCGTTATGAAGAAGTAAAACAAAGTTTACAATTACTAAACAATGAATTAAATAATAAGAAAATTAATGTACAAATTCAAGCTAAACAGCTTTATCATGATCGAGAAGAAGTGACCGTTCATGTACAACGAATTTGGGGATAACAACTTATAAGGGAATAGGTATGAATCTAAAACGCTCCTTTTGTGTTATGTTAATAATGTCATTATTTGTATTTTTGGTGGGATGTAGTTTTGAATCAAATAAGTCTCTTGACTTTGATGAGCATCAAAACTCTAATTATTATTTGTCACAAGCGGATAATAGCACAGGTTCCATTAAAGTTAATTGGCAACTATTAGCTATTCGGGCTTTAATAAAAGAAAATAAATTTTCGCAAGCAAATGCATTATTAGCAAATTTACCTCTTAATCTTAATGCTGAACAGCAAAAAGAAAAGTTATTATCAGAAGGCGAAATTGCTGTAAAAAAGAGGAGAAAATTTGACCTTAATCAATTTACTCTCGATAATTTGACTAATTCACAGTTATACCGTTATTACGCTATAAAATTAGGTCTAGATATAAATAATAAAGATATTAATGCTCAAGCTCATGATTATCTTCAATTAGAAAAGTATGTATCAGAAACTGAAAAACGGCAATTATTAATTAATACATGGAATTTTTTTCGTAAGTTAAAATCTGATAAACTTGGTAAGATTTTAGTTGATGAAAACGAAACTGTATTACGAGGTTGGGTTGATTTAGCTTATACTTACCAAAATAATAGTAACAAACATGTTTCGCAAGATGATGATACTCCAGAAATAATTGCAGCAAAATCTGAAAATCAAAAACAGTTATTAAACCAAGCTATCAACAATTGGGCTACACAATACCCACATCACCCAGCTAACGAAATTATTTCAATATTGACTGGAGGAAAAACTCTTTCAGTCGATGCGAATGCAAAAAATGTTGCTTTATTATTACCATTAAATGGTTCTTCACGTATATTTGGTGAAACAATTCGTCAAGGTTACATTAATGCTATAAATCTTTTTCCACAAGAACCTCAACAAAATGTGATTGTACTTGATACAACTAGTGCTTCTATGGATACTTTAATTCAACAAGCACAAGAGCAGCATGTTGAATTAATTGTAGGGCCTTTATTAAAAAATGAAGTTACTAAAATAAAAGAATTAGCACCAACCATTCCAGTTTTAGCCTTAAATAAAGTTGATAGCATGGCTTCTTCTGCTAATAAAATGTGTTTTTTTGCTTTATCTCCTGAAGATGAAGCAAAAGATGCGGCAGGCCATATTTATTCTCAAAATAAAGTAAAACCATTGCTATTAGTACCGCAAACTGATTTAGGACGACGTGTTGCTCAAAGTTTTGCAATGGAGTGGTCACAATTATCGACAAATAACTCACAAGCTTACGTACAATATTTTGGTAATACTACAACATTAAGCGCCAATATGAATCATAATATAGGTATTATCCTTGCAGGAAATCCTATCTTGAATGATGAGGTCTCGTCAGAGGGAATGTTATCCACTGGGTTTGATGCTATTTATATTTATTCCTCATATGATGAATTAACATTGATAAAACCAATGCTTGATATGGGGGCAAATAAAACTATTGGTAATTCATCGACCATTATGCTTTATTCAAGTTCAAAAAGTCATGTAGCTAATGCTTCTAAAGATTTTAACTATGATATGAATAAAACTGAATATGCAGAAATTCCTATGATTGTGAATCAAAAGGATAATACAAATAATATACCTAGTAATGTTCAAAAAGATTATTCATTAATGCGTCTGTATGCGATGGGAATTGATGCGTGGAGACTTGCCAATCGTTTTAATCAACTTAGTTCATATCAGCCTAATTTTTTAGATGGAATGACAGGTAAATTATCCACAACTGATCAATGCGAAGTAACTCGAACACTCTCTTGGCAGCAATATATTTATGGTGATGCTAAATCAGATTCTAAGAGCGAATAAAAAACAAATTGGTGAGTATTATGAAAATATTGCTTGCCAATATCTACTCAACAAAGGTCTTATATTTTTAGCTCATAATATTCAATTTCGCCAAGGTGAAATCGATTTAATAATGTTAGATAAGGACTGCATTGTTTTTATTGAAGTGCGTTACCGAAAAAATGCAAATTTTGGTGATGCCGAAATGACTGTAACATTAAATAAACAAAATAAGATAAAGCAGGCTGCTCAGCTATGGATGATAGAGCAAAATTTAAATATTGAAGATACCGCGTTTAGATTTGATATTTTTGCTATTACAGGTAAAAGTCAAAAGTGGATTATCAATGCATTTTAATTTTTAGGTGAAAGCGTGCAAGATTTAATTAAAAATTATTTTACTGAAAGTATTCAGACTCAAATCGTAATGGCTGAATCACTTGGTTATTCTATCGAAAAAGCAGCAAATATTATTGTTGATAGTTTACTTAATGGTAATAAAATTATGAGTTGTGGCAATGGCCCATCAGCAGCCAATGTGCAAAGCTTTACTTCACGTTTAATTACTAGTATTAACATTGAAAGACCCAGTATTCCTGCGATAGCTTTAGTATCGGACAATGTTTTATTAAGTGCGATAGCTAATCATGAAGAAATTTATGCTCGTCAAATTCAAGCACTAGGGCAACAAAGTGACGTTTTAATTATAGCTACTTGTCAAGGTAAAAGTCGCGCAATTATTCGAGCTGTTCAAGAAGCAGTAATTAAAGATATGAAAATTGTTGCATTAACGGCATTTGATGGTGGTGAAGTTATTGGTTTATTAGGACAAAATGATATCGAAATTAGAATACCATCTTATAAAAAAGTCATGGCTTACGAAATGCATGCCATGATTTTAAACTGTTTATGCCAATTAATTGAAAATACTTTGTTTAACCACGTTGAATAAGTTGGAATAAAAATAGTTTTGTTCTGCCTTAATAGTGAATGTTATGCTATAATTATGAGCTGTTTTGATGAATTAAATTATTAAGAGAAGTTGGTGTTATGACCGAACTAGCCAAAGAAATAACTCCCGTTAATATTGAAGATGAACTAAAGTCCTCATATCTTGATTATGCTATGTCAGTAATTGTAGGTCGTGCATTGCCAGATGTGCGAGATGGTTTAAAGCCTGTGCACAGGCGTGTTTTATTTGCAATGCATGAGGCAGGATATGATTGGAATAAACCTTATCGAAAATCGGCACGTGTTGTTGGGGATGTAATTGGTAAATACCATCCGCATGGTGATTCTGCTGTTTATGATACAATCGTTCGTATGGCTCAACCATTTTCATTGCGTTACATGCTAGTTGATGGTCAAGGTAACTTTGGCTCTGTTGACGGCGACTCAGCCGCTGCAATGCGTTATACCGAAATTCGGATGCAAAAATTTGCAGGAGCATTGCTTACAGATCTTGATAAAGAAACTGTTGATTTTTCACCTAACTATGATGGATCAGAAATGATCCCTGATGTGTTACCAACTCGTATTCCAAATTTGTTAATTAATGGTTCATCAGGAATTGCTGTTGGTATGGCCACTAACATTCCTCCTCACAATCTCTCTGAAGTTATCAATGGTTGCTTGGCTTTTATTGAAGACGAAAATATTTCAGTCGATGGTTTAATGGAGTATATCCATGGGCCAGATTTTCCGACAGCAGCGTTAATCAATGGTCGAAAGGGTATTGAAAATGCATATCGCACTGGTCGTGGTATTATCTATATTCGCTCTAGAGCAACAATTGAAGTTGATGAGCATAGCGGTCGTGAAACAATTATCGTTAACGAAATTCCATATCAAGTTAACAAGAAAAAATTGATCGAAAAAATTGCTGAATTGGTCAAAGATAAAAAAGTAGAAGGCATTTCTGCATTACGTGACGAATCTGATAAAGATGGTATGCGTATTGTTATTGAAATAAAACGTGATGCAGTTGGTGAAGTTGTTTTAAATAACCTTTTTTCTTTAACTCAATTACAAGTTTCATTTGGTATTAATATGGTGGCTTTGCATAAAGGTCAACCTAAACTACTAAATTTGCGTGAGATGATTGAAGCTTTTGTACTTCATCGCCGTGAAGTTGTAACACGTAGAACCATTTATGAATTACGCAAAGCACGGGAACGTGCCCATGTATTAGAAGGTTTAGCAATCGCACTTGCCAATATTGATCCTATCATTGAGTTAATTCGTGCTGCGGCAACGCCTAGTGAAGCAAAAACTAAATTATTGAGCCAAGCTTGGCAACTTGGAAATGTTGCTGCTATGTTAGAAAAAGCAGGTAATGATGCAGCTAGACCAGAAGATTTAGCACCAGAATTTGGTATTCATGATGGGCATTATTATTTATCAGAAGCACAAGCTCAAGCGATTTTAGAACTTCGCTTACACCGCTTAACCGGCCTTGAGCATGAAAAAATTCTTGATGAATACAAAGAGTTGTTAATTCAAATTGGTGAGTTATTGCATATTTTGGCAAGTTCAGAGCGTTTAATGGAAGTGATTCGTGAAGAATTAGAAAGTGTTCGAGACCAATTCCAAGATGCTAGACGAACAGAAATTACCGCAAGCAGTGCCGATATTAATATTGAAGATCTTATTGCTCAAGAAGATGTGGTTGTTACTCTTTCGCATCAAGGTTATGTAAAATATCAACCTCTTTCTGATTACGAAGCTCAACGTCGTGGTGGCAAAGGTAAATCTGCAACTAAAATTAAAGAAGAAGACTTTGTTGAAAAATTATTGGTAGCTAATACTCACGATACGATCCTGTGTTTTTCAAGCCGTGGTCGATTATATTGGATGAAAGTTTATCAATTACCTGAAGCTAGCCGAGGCTCTCGTGGTCGTCCAATTATTAATTTGTTACCTCTTGAAGAAAATGAGCGTATTACCGCAATTTTACCAGTTCGAGAATTTGATGATGAACATTGTGTATTTATGGCAACAGCACAAGGTACAGTTAAGAAAACATCCTTAATTGAATTCAGTCGTCCACGAAGTGGTGGCATTATTGCGATTAATTTACGTGATGATGATGAATTAATTGGCGTTGACTTAACTAGCAATGATCCTTCAGCTATGACTGATGATGAAGAAATGAATGATGATATCGTTGTAGAAGACGTTGATGTTGAAGATGATGAAGTGTCACAATGTTCAACGACTGAAGATATTATGTTATTCTCAGCTAATGGTAAAGTTGTTCGATTCCCTGCTAATAAAGTTCGTTGTATGGGAAGAACCGCTGCGGGTGTTCGAGGTATAAAGCTTGATAGTGATGATAAAGTTGTATCTCTAATAGTGCCGCGAGGAAGCGGTGCAATATTAACTGCAACTCAAAACGGTTATGGTAAACGAACTCAGCAAGAATTATATCCAACAAAATCACGAGCAACTAAAGGCGTTATTTCTATTAAAGTAAGTGAGCGTAATGGTTCTGTGGTTGGCGCAGTTCAGGTTGATGAAACCGATCAAATCATGTTAATTACAGATGCAGGAACACTGGTTCGCACTCGAGTTTCAGAAGTAAGTATTGTAGGTCGTAATACTCAAGGAGTTATGCTTATCCGAACAGCTGAAACTGAAAAGGTTGTGGGATTACAGCGAATTGCTGAAACAGAGGACGATAGTGAATCTGATTTATTACCTCATAGTGAAGAGCAGAGTGATTTGGAACAAAGCCCCGAAGAATAATTTTTAATTATAAGAAGGATTAGTGATATTAACTAATCCTTTTTTATTTAGAAAACCTCGAAAAGGAACAGTATTAGATGGCATTTTTTACAAAAAAAATCTTAACAAATCTTGCATGGCAAATTTTAATTGCTTTGGTTTTAGGTGTTGCGATGGGGGCTTATTTATTTGAGCTTTCTGTTCCATCTCATCCATTACACACTTATTATCAATTTTCTATAGTTAATATTTTTCAGCCTGCGGGTGATATTTTTATTCGTTTAATCAAAATGATTGTATTACCTATTATACTCAGTACATTAACGTTAGGTATTGCAGGTATTGGTGGTTCGAAAAGACTAGGAACTTTAGGTTTTAAAACAATACTTTATTTTGAGATTATTACCACTATTGCTATTTTATTAGGTCTTTGCTGGGGAAATATTTTTTCACCAGGAGCGGGTATTGATTCATCTACGCTTGCAACAACAGATGTGAGTAAATATGCAAAGGCAGCCGAAGAATTAAGCGGAAAACCACACGGTTTAATTGTTATGATTCTTGATATGATTCCTGCAAATATTTTTAAAGCAATGACTGATGGGGCTGTTTTACCCGTTATCTTTTTTTGTGTCTTTTTTGGTTTAGGACTAATGTCTTTACCTGACAAACAACGTGAACCGTTTCTTTTCTTTTTAAAAGTAATTTCAGATACCATGTTTAAAGTAACCAATATGATAATGCGTTATGCACCTATTGGTGTATTTGCACTTATCACAGTAACTGTTGCTAAATATGGTTTTGCATCTTTACTGCCATTATTTAAGTTAATTTTAACTGTATATTCGGCAATGATTATTTTTACATTAGTAGTACTCGGCCTTGTCTGTAAAATCTGTCGCTTTAATATTTTTACATTGCTTAGAATTTTAAAAGAAGAGCTAGTCATTGCATTTTCAACGGCAAGTTCAGAAACAGCATTACCGAAAATTATTGAAAAGATGGAAGCCTATGGTGCACCCAAATCAATAACTAGCTTTGTGATTCCAACGGGATATTCATTTAACCTTGATGGTTCAACACTTTATCAAAGTATAACAGTTATCTTTTTAGCTCAACTTTTTAACATTGATCTCACCATTTTGGATCAAATTATTATTGTTATTACATTGATGATTGCTTCTAAAGGTATCGCAGGTGTTCCAGGTGCATCAATTTTAGTTTTATCGGCAACGCTTGGTAGCGTTGGCATCCCTCTTGAAGGTATTGGTTATATAATGGGCGTGGAACGAATTTTAGATATGGGAAGAACGGTAGTTAATGTCGTTGGTAATGCATTAGCTGCAATAGTTATTGCTCGCTGGGAACATGTTTTTGATGATAAAAAAGCAAGAGCGTATGAACAGCAATATTTAAAATAAAATCATTATTTGTTTACTAAAGCTTCAGCTAAAAACTGGAGCTTTTTTATTGCTTAAATAATTATTTGATAATTAATGAATAATATCATCATTTAAAAGATATAAAAAAACCCAGCATAACTGGGTCTTTTTGTTTATTTAAAACTATTTAATTTTAGCTTCTTTATAAACTACATGCTGACGAACTACAGGATCGTATTTTTTGATCTCCATTTTTTCAGGCATAGTTCTTTTGTTTTTGCTAGTGGTATAAAAATGACCTGTACCAGCAGAAGAAACTAATCTAATTTTTTCGCGTACACCTTTTGCCATGATATGGTTTCCTTATTAGTACTTTTCACCACGGGCACGAAGTTCAGCTAAAACTGCATCAATACCCTTTTTATCGATAGTACGCATACCTTTAGCAGATACACGTAGTTTTACAAAACGTTTTTCACTCTCAATCCAAAAACGATGAGTTTGAAGGTTTGGTAGAAAACGACGTTTAGTAGCATTCATCGCATGAGAACGATTATTCCCTACTAAAGGACCTTTTCCTGTTACTTGGCATACTCGTGACATGTCAATAATTCTCCGAAATTTCTATGCTTAAGCCCTGGGCGTAATATGTTAATGGAATTAACCTCGTCAGGCTTTTAGTTTACTGCAGTTCTATCTGAGAAGCAGTCTACCTCTCACATTACACCCACAATAATGAGGTAGCGAAGTATACGCTTTTATACGCAAATTCTCAAGCATTATCTTATTTAAGTGTAAAATAATTTTATTGATAAAATGAATATTAACAAATGAATAACAGCTATTGAGTTATTATAATTAAAACAATTACTTTCCAATTTAAATTATTTTGATTAAAAACAAAAACGGTTTAATTTTATAATAAATATGTTTTAATACTAAATTATAGATTTTATCTATTAAATTTAATTTTTTAACTTTTATGGAGGTTATATGAACCAATTTACGCCATATAATATATACGGCATTATCGGTTATCCTTTGGGGCATAGTATGAGCCCTCTCATTCATACAACTTCATTTCAAGACTATAATATTCCTGCTGTTTTAGTTCCTTTTGCTACACCTCCACAAGAGATTGCAGCTTTATTTAAATCAGTAAGATTATTAAATATTCGTGGTTTATGTGTCACTATTCCGCATAAACAAACGATTATTCCTTATTTAGATGAAGTGACCGAGCATGTAAAAAAAGCAGGAGCGGCTAATTTAGTATATTGGCATGGTGATAAGTTATGTGGTGATAATACAGATATTGTTGGTTTTATGGAACCACTCAAAAGCAAAAAACTATCGGCAGAATATAACAAAGTATTATTACTTGGTGCAGGTGGTGCTGCACGAGCAGCTGTTGTTGGCTTACAAGAGCTTGGTTATACCAATATCACAGTAACCGATATTGCAGATGACTCAGCTCAAATATTAGCTAATGAATTCAACCTAAAAACCATTAAATGGGAAGACCGCGGCGAGGTTGAAGCACAAATTATTATAAACTCAACACCACTGGGCATGACAGGTAAGTTTGAAGAGCAAACTCCTTACAAACAGGCTTGGTTTAAAGGCAAAGGTGTGGCTTATGACATCGTTTATACTCCATACAATACACGGTTTAGACAAGAAGCAGAGCAAGCGGGTTGGGAATCAATATCAGGACGTGAAATGTTTATTGGCCAAGCAAATGCTCAATTTAAAATTTGGACTGGAAAGGATCTTTCTGAGCGTGCAAAACAGGCTGTAATTGATGCTTTAACTAAAAAATAATTTGTAGGAAAACGCCGAGTTGTTTACACTTTATGATTAAAATAATCCGCTAAAAATCATAAGGCGTTTTTCCAAAAATCGCTTTATGTGGTTTAACCGTATGATAAAAATTAATCAAACATTTAAGCTTTTATTTTCTCTCTTTGGAATCGTTAAATATTGGCTGCTTATGCCGCATCTCAATTCAAAGTTGGTATCATGTTTTCGGCTTTTCCACTGGTTTATGGGCAGGTGATTTTTGCTTGATATACCAGTTATCATACAGTTTATCTAAATAAATCAATACAGTAGAATTTTTGTTAAAAAGTTTCAGGAGTGCACCACGTCTATGTATAAAAACATTAAAAATCAAATAGATACAAACAGGTAAATATTCTTTGGTTTGTTGCTTGGTTTGGTTTTTAAGTAACGGCAAACTTTAGGTATCAGCCTGTCGCCTTAATTTATTTTCAATGGACTTTTCAAGTTTAAGCAGATAATTAATACTCAGCTAATCGTTTTATAACGTTTATTCTTACTGCTTAAAGGGAAAAACTCTAATCGGGCTTTTTTAGTACGTTATAAATAGTAGGACAACTGACAATAAAGTGTTTAGCCAAATTGGTGATAGTTATTTTTCTTTTTGATATCAGCGCTCTATCGCTTATCTGTGATAAGGAGTTAGTTTTGTTTTTTGTATATTCATTACAGTAGTTTCTCAAATTACTGTAAACAACGCGAAGAATTTCTACATATTAATATATAGCAAATATGTCTAACAAAATAAGCATTAGCCATGTTTGTTGATATTTAAATGATTAACCTTTTGAGTGTTAAATCTGTGCTTTACCCAGTGGTTTCAACAAAATAAATATTCATATTATTCAGCATTGATTACAACAATCAAATATAACATAACTCTATCTTCATGGTTCAGGAAGGCTCTGTTAGTTGACTTCATCAAAAAATTTAGTGTTATTTAGGATTTCTTTATGTTTTAATGTAAAAATGACAAAAATTTTTTTAGGTAGCTATTGAAATTATTGTAAAAAATAATTTTTTCAATGCATTAAAGAATGTTTAAAAAAATATTGCAAAAAAAAGAACAAATCACTAGCATGGCTAGCATATTCTGTAAATCAGAAAGGACATACTGAATATGAACAAAACAATTTTTTTAGTTGGTGCAAGGGCTGCAGGTAAAACAACAATAGGGAAAATGTTAGCTGATAAGCTATCATTTTCTTTTATTGACACTGACAACCACTTACTTAAAACAACTCAAAAAACAGTAGCCGAAATTGTTGAAAAAGAAGGTTGGGAAGGATTTAGAGCAAGAGAAAGCCAAGTGCTTGTTGATACGACTAAACCTAATCGTGTTATTGCAACTGGCGGAGGAATGGTGTTAGCTGAGCATAACCGTAATTTTATGAAACAAAATGGCATTGTTATCTTTTTATCGGCACCTGTTGACACTTTAGCTGCTCGTTTAATGAAAGACCCCAATGTTACTCAACGTCCATCACTAACAGATTTACCAATTATTGATGAAATAGAAAAAATATTATCTGAAAGACTACCTTTGTATCATGATGCTGCGCACTATGTGATTAATGTTGATCAAGATAAAGGTTTGATCTTAGAAAAAATAATTGAAACGCTTGGATGGAAACTTTAATTTTTTAGAAAATACTACTTGAAACGGGTATTTTTGGATAATAAAAAATAGAATGTGTAAAAAATTTGTACAGTCTTTAGTTAGTAATCCAATCATTACAGCTTCTTAAAAAGAACTAAATAATAATATTTTTCTTATTAGCAGAACAATAAAATAATGCTTCAAGATGATATAAAATCATAAAAAATAAGGCGATTTCAGGAAAAATTGCCTTATGTCTTAGAAAATTATTTTAACCAAATGCATTATGTATTTTTTTTGTTTATAGTTACGATAGTATTAGTTGATGATTGATTTTGATTCATATTGTTAGTCGGTGATAAATTATATTTGCTTTTATAGATGCAATTAGCATAGTCAACCATACCACTAGTTAAAAATAGATCTAAAAACCATCCAATACCAAATAAACCAACAGTAAAAAACCAAATAATGCCAGTAATCCATTTACCACAGTACATTCGATGGACTCCCCATACTCCAAAAAAGAACCACAATAAATAAGCAAGGCCTTTACTTCTCATACTATCTCCGTTTTATAATTAATTTATGATTTTATTAGGGGCTGTTGATCTTTGCTGTACATAAATTACTCAACAATACATTGGCAGCCACATTAACATAAATGCCAGTGATACCATACTGG
>NZ_FMBA01000042.1 GCF_900094935.1 Gilliamella intestini | reverse complement strand
TATTTTTCCCGCCATTTATAGAAAGTTGAATTCCCCATGCCATATTTACGGCAGAGTTCCTTGACAGGAATACCCGCTTCAGCTTCTTTTAAAATAGCGATGATTTGATGTTCAGTCATTTTTTTCATAATTAAATCCCCTTTACTTTTATCATAGAGAATTTTCTACTTTTTTTGCTGTACTATTTTAGGGGGGTAGTTACAGATGCTCAATTGTTTCTTATTTTTTTATATTGAATAACAAAAAAACCTACTTAATTAAGCAGGCTTTTTTATTGAAAATTGGTCGGCGAGAGAGGATTCGAACCTCCGACCCACTGGTCCCAAACCAGTTGCGCTACCAAGCTGCGCTACTCGCCGTTAGGAAGCGCATAATACTGCGCTTCCTAAAAAGTGTCAATACCTATGATAAAAAATTATATCTGTTATGATTTTATTTTGATAACGGAGCAGGTGTT
The DNA here is from genome assembly GCF_900094935.1 of Gilliamella intestini. GTDB lineage: Bacteria > Pseudomonadota > Gammaproteobacteria > Enterobacterales > Orbaceae > Gilliamella > Gilliamella intestini. The sequence continues at coordinate 18,014 of NZ_FMBA01000042.1, read as the reverse complement.
TTACCAATTCGTTGATAAAATTCAATAACAAAATCTTCGTAACGTTTATTGGCAACAGCTTCACGGATTTCTGCCATTAAACGTTGATAATAACGTAAATTATGAATGGTGTTTAAACGTGCACCTAAAATCTCACCGCATTTGTCTAAATGATGAAGATAAGATTTTGTGTAATTTTTGCATGTATAACAATCACAATGCGGATCAAGTGGAGTGGTGTCGTCTTTATATTTTGCATTACGAATTTTAATTACACCATTTGTGACAAATAAGTGACCATTACGGGCATTACGTGTTGGCATCACACAGTCAAACATATCAATCCCTCGGCGTACACCTTCAACTAAATCTTCAGGCTTACCTACTCCCATTAGGTAACGCGGCTTATCGGCAGGTAATTGTGGACATGTACCTTCTAAAATTCGATGCATATCAGCTTTAGGTTCACCTACAGCTAATCCTCCAACAGCATAGCCATCAAAGCCAATTTCGGTCAATCCTTTAATTGATATATCACGTAATTGTTGATGTATTCCGCCTTGCACAATACCAAAGAGTGCATTTTTGTTGCCTAACTCATCGAAACGATTTCGGCTGCGTCTAGCCCAGCGTAATGACATTTCCATTGATTTTTTGACATAATCCCATTCCGCAGGAAATGGTGCACATTCGTCAAAAATCATTACGATATCTGAACCTAAGTCATACTGAATTTCCATTGAAACTTCAGGTGATAAGAAAATCGAATCACCATTAATTGGATTACGGAAATAAACCCCCTCTTCTTTTATTTTACGAATATCACCCAAACTAAAAACTTGGAAACCTCCTGAATCAGTCAAAATTGGGCCATGCCATTGCATAAAATCATGCAAATCGCCATGTTTTCGCATGATTTCTTGTCCTGGTCTTAACCATAAATGGAATGTGTTACCAAGTAATATTTGTGCACCAGTTGCAGCAACCTCTTCTGGGGTCATACCTTTTACCGTGCCATAAGTACCAACAGGCATAAATGCTGGGGTTTCAACAGTATATTCAACGCCACGGCGATCAAATTTCATACGTCCCCGACGCGCTAACCCATCGGTATTGTCTAGTTCAAATTTCATTTTTTAGTTAACCTCTTGCGACCAAATAAACAGTTTGGCGCGAATTATTGTTATAATACGTCATCGTATTACTAATTTGCGGCGCTAGTTTACCGTGCAAAGGTACAATAGACAATATTTGAAGGGAGATTAAGGCATTTGAAGTGCATTTTTTTCTTTTTAATGTCATGTTTTTTATTGGTTGCTTGTCAATCCCAAAATAAAAAAACGACATTTATTATTACATCAGAACAAATTAAACATCTATCTGAACAAGATATTGAGGCTATTGGCACGCAAGTATGTGTTGAAGCAGATAAACGATCTGTTATTGCTAACGAAAACAGTAGGCTTAATAAAAAACTTCAGATGCTTGCTCAAACTTTACCCAAAAAGATTAACAATATTGAATTAACTTACAAAGTTTATTTAAATACTGACCCCAATGCATGGTCAACCGTTAATGGTTGTATTCGTATAAATAGTGGATTGATTAAATTACTTAACGATAACGAATTACAGGCAGTTTTAGCTCATGAACAAGCACATATTGCTCTTAAACATGCTATAAAATCATTTAGACTAGCCCCTTATGTTGAGATAACCAATAAAGATGTCGTTATTCTTGTAAAAAAAGAGGTCGCTCAAAAATATGAGTTTGAGGCCGATTATTATGCCTTGCAGTTATTAATGAGCAAAAATATAAACCCAATAGGGCTTGTAACTATGTTAAAAAAAATACCAATCCATTCAACAACTAATACAACAAAATCACATCCATCAAAGATAAAACGTATTGCTCGTATTTTAGATAGATTAGGAAATAAATAAGGATTTATATAGATAGATTTAATATAGCCAATAAAGTTTGAACATAGTTCAATTTAATTCGACTATTTGTTTGATATTTTTTAATATTTATCATTCTTTGATGTAATAAACATAGCATCACCATAACTAAAAAATCGATACTTTTCTTTTACTGCATGTTGATAAGCATTCATGGTATTTTTATAACCTGCAAATGCTGAAACAAGCATAATGAGTGTCGATTCAGGTAAATGAAAATTGGTTATAAGTGAATCAATGACCTTAAATTGATAGCCAGGGTAAATAAAGATTTGAGTGTCGGCAAAAAAAGGTGCTATTTTTCCTGTTTTCTGAGCAGCACTTTCTAAAGCTCTAACAGAGGTTGTTCCTACTGCGATAACTTTATTGTTTCGAGCTTTACATGCTAAAACAGCTTCCACAACCGAGTCGGGCACTTGAGCATATTCTGCGTGCATGATATGCGTTTCAATATTTTCAACCCTAACTGGTTGGAATGTTCCTGCTCCAACGTGTAGAGTAACAAATGCCATTTCAACCCCTTTTTGTTTTAGTTTTTCTAATAAAGGTTTATCGAAATGAAGACCTGCCGTGGGTGCAGCAACGGCTCCTGGTACTTTACTATACACTGTTTGATAAACTTCCCTATCTTGTTCATTATCAGGACGATCAATATATGGCGGTAATGGAATATGACCTATTTTATTTAAAATACTAAGAACATCATTTGGAAATTGCAATTCAAATAAAGTATCGTGACGTGTTAGCATGGTAACCTTAATAGGGTCATTTTCACCTAATATTAGTTTAGCACCGGCTTTGGGTGATTTGGATGCTTTAATATGCGCAAGGGCTTGGTTATTATCTAATATCCTTTCAATTAATACTTCAATTTTTCCACCCGAAGCCTTTTTTCCATATAGGCGAGCAGGAATAACTTTAGTATTATTAAAGATAAGTAAATCCCCCGGATTGATTTTATCGATAATATCAGTAAAAACATTATCTTCAATTTTACCTGTTTGACTATTAAGTGATAAAAGTTTACATGCACTTCTGGTTTCTGATGGATGTTTGGCAATTAGCTCTTTTGGAAGATAAAAATCAAAGTCGGATAGCTGCATAATCATGTTCCTCAAAAATGAGGCACTAGTCTAAATCCCTGATAATGTCTAATCAAGTAATTATTTGTTGATTATTATGAAAGTTGCGTTAAAATTTGGATTGTCTAAAAAAATTAGGCGTTTAACATTTATATTAATATAAGGAAAAGAGTATGAATAAACATCAAAAAACATTGTTGGTTGCACTGCCTTTAGTTGCTGCAATGTCACTCGTTGGTTGTAAAAATATGAGCGCAGATGACTTAACTAGTCTTGGCATGAAAGGTTTGAAAGCTGCTACTCTAAGTGATAATGATGTAAAAGAATTAAGTAAACAATCATGTGCAGAGATGGATGCTCAATCAAAAGTTGCTTCATCAAAAAGCGCTTATACTAAACGATTAAATAAAATCGCTAAAAAACTTGGTAATAATCTAAACGGAACACCAATTAACTATAAAGTATACATTACAAAAGATGTTAATGCATGGGCAATGGCTAATGGTTGTGTTCGTGTTTATAGTGGTTTAATGGACATGATGACTGATAATGAAATTCAAGGTGTTTTAGGTCACGAATTAGGTCATGTTGCTTTAGGCCATAGTAAAAAAGCAATGCAGGTTGCTTATACTACTGAAATCGCACGTGATGCTGCTGCAGCGTCAGGTAATGCAACAATAGCTTCTCTATCTAAATCTAAATTAGGGGCTTTAGCATCAGCAGTAATTAATTCTCAGTTTTCACAAAAACAAGAGCAAGATGCAGATAATTATTCTTTCGATTACTTAGTTAAAAGAAAAATTAATCCAGCAGGTCTAGCATCAGCATTTGATAAATTAGGTGGTGGTGATTCATCTATATTAAGTAGTCACCCATCTTCATCAGATCGCGCTAAAAACATCCGTAAAAAAATAGCAGATTTAAAAAAATAAATGCTGCGTAGCAGCCTAAGTTGAAAAGCGCTACTATGGCGCTTTTTTTATTTTTAAATTATTAAAATCAAATTATTCCTCAAAAATTAATATTCAAATAACCCCAAATACATAATGTGTAGGAGAACACCAATAGTTAGGCTACTGACTATAAAGCGTCTAGCCAAATTGGTGACAGTTATTTTTCTTTATGATATCAGCCCTTATCGCTTGTTTGTGATTGGGCATTAATTTTGTTTTTTTGTGTATATTAATTACAGTAGTTTCTCAAATTACTGTAAATAACACGAGGAATTTCAACAAATAATTATTGAATATTTGTAATGATAAAGGTATTATTGCGACGAAAATTTTTTGATAATTAATCGTAAATAATTTTTATTTTGTAATTATCTTTAAATTAATTGTTCGGGCATCAATCATCTTTGTTGGTATTAACTCTATATTTAAAACCAATACTAACTAAACGGTCTTTGATAGCTACTATAAATTGTAACATTATGAATTCATTGTTTATAACGATGAAATGTTATTATATAAATTACGGATACATTAATGGAAATTGTTGTATTAACTAATAAATAAACTGTTATCGTTACTGACAGTGGTTTATAGTTAATTAAAAAACAAACAATTGACATTAAGAAAAAGGAAGTAAAAATAATGAAAAAATACAACTGGACTCGGCATTTGCCTTGCCTAGGTGTAAGTGCTGCTTTTTTATTTAGTTCAAATACTATTTATGCTGACACAAACCATGTACCTAAACTAAATATTATTCGAGATGAGTTTAATACAGAAGAGAAACTTAATCTCAGTATTTATAATCCAAAAATGAAGTTAACCTCCGATGGGTTATTTACCACGCCAATGGGGTTTTATGTTTACACCAACTATCCAACCAAAATAGCTCAGTATCAAATCACAATTTACCGACAATCGGATTTGGATAATCAACATCCCTTAAAGATATTGCGCTTTAGCGATATTAGCCCTTATGAAGCGGTGTTATGGAATGGGGATACGGATAATGGTGTGCCGTTATCGATTGATACTGAGTATAAAGCTATTTTAACCACGAACGGTGATACTGGGTTAAAAGATAATGTTTATGCGGTGATGTTTCGTACTCTCGGTTATGGTGTGACCCAAGAAAGCGATTTTATTTCTTATACTAAATCAAACATCGAAGCTGATTTGGTTAATAACGATACGTTATTTTATGGTCAGCTAAAATCAGGCAGTACTATTCCTGGTTTTGGGCAAAGTCGAATCGATCATCAAGGTATTGTTACAGATGCTCAAGATCGTAAAGTTGTGATACAAATGAGCGGGTTGAGCGATAAGAAAGAAGTCACGTTAAATGGTCAGCGATTGGTGGTGGATAATCATGGCCGTGCCATGCGTGAGATGATTTTATCTCCGGGCGAATATCAATTTAATTTAAGTTGGCAAGATGAAAATGGTCAACTTCAATCCCAAAATGAGACATTGGTTGTTGAACAAGAAGACGATATTTTTTACGTAGGTATTGTAGATATCACTTATGCACAAAATAATGTGACAGGTGAAGGTAAAGCCATATTAGAAGAGGCTGACAGTCATCATTATAGTGGTAAAGGTAGTTGGGACGGTCGAGTTGCGTTCTATTTGAAGGCAAATAAAGGTGATTACCGTTTAACGGCCCATTTAGATACTACTGAAACCAAATTGAAAAATGCGTTTGGTCATTTAGGTGAAAAAGACCCGAGTCGTTTTGTGCGAGAGCTTGATCCACAATCTTACTATCCGATTTATGGTGATGATTCGACTACAGAAAGTGATGTTGATACAGAAGGTAAGTTTTATATCAAATTAGAAAAAGGCAAAAGTTACGGTTTATGGGGGAATTACAACACTCAAATTACAGGTAATGAGTTTGCTAATTTTAACCGCAGTTTATACGGAGCGAAGTTATACCATGAAAGCGAGGAAACCACGCAGTATGGGGATACGCGCACGTTAGCAACGGTGTTTTTATCTAATGGAGAGACACGAGGTAGCCATAATGAACTGGCCTCAACGGGAGGAAGTTTATACTTTCTAAAACATCAACGTATTACTGAAGGCAGTTTAAAGCTGTCGATTGAAGTGCGTGACCGTAACACTGGTCGAGTCATTAGTACTAGCACGTTAACTGAAGGTGTGGATTATGAAGTTAATCAGTTTCAGGGACGGGTGATGTTAACCAAAGCGTTGCCAATGACCAGTAATGGTGGCGTAGGCAGTTCAATTATTGAAGGCGGTGGTAACTTAGTCGGTGGCGATCCTGTGTGGATTATCGCTGAATATGAATATTATGCCGATGGTTTTGATTTAGACGGTCAAAAAGTGTTTGGTGGACGAGCTTATAATTGGCTCAATGACCATATTCGTATTGGCGGGACCTATATTAATGAAGACCAGTCAAGTGGTGATAATTATGAATTGAAAGGAATTGATTTAATTCTTCGCCCAACTCAAGGTACCCATACTCAAATGGAATACGCTAAAGCCAAAGCGGGATTAAGTGATATTTTTGTTTCAAGCAATGGAGGATTGTCATTCAATCAAACGGTAATGTCAGGTGATACACGAGGTGCTGCGTGGAAATTTGAGCAAAAAATTGATTTCAATGATTTTACTGATCAAGATATTCCATTGACCTTTAAAGGTTACTACTCAAAACAGCAGGAAGGTTTTTCAACTTTTGCTAAAGCGCGCAGCAGTGATTTAGAAGAGTGGGGCGGTGAACTGCGTTATGATTTTGAGCAAGACAAACAAGGTGTACTTGTGGGTTACAGTCAGGAAAATGATCTGGCTAACTATATTGAAAAAATTACTCGTGCGCAGTATTACACAACCTTAGGTGATGAGTATAAAGCCGCATTTGAGTTACTACACCGTAATGAACATAATTATGGTGAAAAGAGCACACATGAAGCATTAATTGCCGCTAAATTGGAGCGCAGTTTTTTTGGTGGTCGGGATAAAGGGTATATTATTCAGCAATTAACCATGGACAAATCGGGTGATGTGGCAGATGATAACCGTACCACGATTGGTTATAACTCACAAATTACCGATAGTATTAATGTTGGTGCAGAAATTTTTGCATCCAATCGGGGAGCTGGTGGGGGGCTTCAGGCGGGTTGGGATGTCAATGAGCAGACTAATTTGTACACAAAACTTTTAAATGATGTGGATTCTACTTCCGGACGAGGTATTACCACGGTAGTGGGGGGGCGCACCAAAGCGACCAGTGAGATGGAGCTCTATTCTGAGCGTCAATTTAAAACTAGCAAAATCGATCATACCACTTCTGATGTGTATGGTGTCAGTTATAAACCTACCGAAGCGCAATTTATTGAAGGCTCTTACTCCGTGGGGCGTGTAAACAACCGTAATCGTGACCGCACCAGTTTATCGGGTCATGATGAAACCCGTCGTGATATTTATGCGGCTGGTTACGGCTATAAAAATGATTGGTTTCAAATTCGTAACCGTCTGGAATATCGGATTGATCAAGGAGATGACCGAATAAGACAATGGGTGACCACCAATCGGGCAAAAACCATTGTCAGTGAAAACCTAAGCTGGTTGGCTCAGTTTGATTTTGCCAAAACTTTTGGTAATAAAGATAATTCGAATGATGTGGTAAGCAACTATACCGAATCAATGATTGGTTTTGCATATCGTCCAAAATTAATAAACAATCTGAATTTATTTGGTAAGTTAACCTATGTTTATGGGTTAGATCCGGATGATCAGCTAATAGCGAATTCGACCTCGTCAAGTGGTAAACGATATACCTCAAGTTTATATGACCAAAAGAGTTGGGTATGGTCTTTAGAAGGTGTTTATGAATGGAATGCAAATTGGGAAACGGCGTTTAAAGCAGCCCATAGGCAAGGTCATTTACGTTATAAAAATGAAAGTAATTGGTACTCATCAGGAGCTAGTTTGTATGCACTGCGTATAAATTATAAGACAGGCGATTGGGAGTATCAGGTAGAAGGTCGTACGTTACGTACTGATTTAGCGAATGACCATAAAGATGGTTTTGTTACCAGTATTTATCGCAATATTGGTGATAATATTAAAATGGGAGTAGGTTATAACTTTACAGATTATAACGACAATTTAACGCACCTGAACTATCGTTCACACGGTTGGTTTGTCAATGTAGTAGGGAGTTTCTAATGGACAGTTGGCAAAGTGTAGAAATTGAAAAAGTTAAAATGCAAGTTGAAAGGAAATTACGCATATCAGGAGATGAGATAATGCGAACTGAGCATAATGCAACAGTGAAATTGAAAGCGAAAAGTAGCAGGAAAACAGGTGACTATGGACAAAAGCCAATGTTCAAATGTGCAAAAGGATTCTTGGCTTCAGCCTTTATATCATTGATGACGATATCGGCGGCAAACGCGTTTCCGGTATCCGGTACGGTCTATTTGGACTATGATAACACGGCAACAAAAACCGAGATGCCATTAATTGGTTTGAAGGTTGAATTATATGATGATAAAGGAAATTTAGTTTCTAATGCTGACACAGATAGCAAAGGAAAATACGTATTAGAAGCACCAGCTTTAACCTCTTATAAGATTGTCGCAAAAACAGACAAAGATGAGGTTGTAGAAGATTCAGTCACACTCATAGCAGACACCGGTGAATCGAAAAATCTATTTTTAAAAGGTAAGGGTGGCGACATTCAGTTATCGATAAAAGATGATAAAGGAATGGGCGCAAAAAATATTCCAGTTAAATTCATTAATTCAGCGGTAGCTGGTGAATTGGAAATGGCATCTAAAGATAGCGGTGTGATAGAGATCAAAAATACGTTAAAAGAAATTTCGTATATCGCTGTAATCAATGTAAATTCTTTTATAGAAGATACAAGTAATGCAAAAAAATATGCATTATGGGATGCTACATTACCGGATAATACGCATGATTATGTAGAGAGCATGACATTCAATATGGACGGCGCCAATAAAGCAGGTACCTTCAATATTAAAGAGCGTAATGAATGGGGTATTGATGGTATAGTTGCAATCGATCAGGATAATAATGGTATCTATGGTGCCGATGTTGATACGGGTGCAATAGGGATGAATGTTGAGCTTTATTATCCGGGCACGACAACCAAAGTATTGGGCACAAAAACCATTACCACAAAGGAAAATGGTAAATATCATTTTGAAAATTTAGCTGTAGAAAGCTACGATATTAAAGTGACCAATGTTGCTGCACCTTATATCCCAGTAGGGAAAATGGAAGCAAAAGTTACAATATCGAATTCAACAGCTTTGACTAGCGGTCCAGACTTTTTACTACAAATAGACCCAAATGATACTAAGTTGCCTAGTATATCAGGTTATGTATTTGTTCTATCAGAACAACATATGCCAATGGGTCCCGACTCTGGTGCAAGTTTTAATACTTTACCTATGGCAAACAGTATTTACTTTGAAACTCCAGTAGAACTTTACCAACATGATGGAATGACATGGAAAAAGATAGCAACTCAAAAATCGAATAAAAAAAATGGATTATATCAATTCCGTGGCTTGGCTAGTGGAAAAGACTATAAAGTTGTTCTTAAAGAATCAGGAATAGATTTAAATAAATATGCTTTTGTCAATGATACTGATGGTAAATCGTCTAGTACTTCACCTGAATCAAAAAGCCGTCATAAAGGTAGAGTAACTTTAAGTAATGGTAAACAAGATAATATTGGACCAAGAGAAATTACAATACCTAGTTTAGGACAAGGAATAAAGTCTAATCAAAACTTTTGGTATTCTCAGGTACGTTCTGATTTAGGTATGCTTAAGGTAGTAAGTAATATGGCTACCGCTAATAATAGATCAACTTGGGGTGGGAATCTTAATGGTATTAATACAACAACAGCCACGACTTACATGAAAGTGTCTTTTTATGAGGAAGATGGCGTTACTCCAGTTCTTGATTCAAAAGGAAAACCATTAGTTGGAATTTACTATAGTCCTGGTTACTATGGTTTAATAGGAGAATTAAGAGTACCGGTAGAGCGTGCAGGTATATACGTTTATAAAATAGATGAAATTAATGATGGATTGATAATTGAACGCTCAACTACTGACTATGTATTAAAAATATTACCAAGTAAATCAATAGATAGTAATATGGTTTTTAAACCTGAAAAACCAAATACTATTTCAGGTTATATTTACCTCAACAATAGTCATCCTGGTACTACAGGCAATTATGATCCTAATGTTGATATTCCTATTAGCGCTGCTCGAGTTTCGTTATATCGCAAACTGCCTAATGGCAATTACAATTTAATGACGGATTTTGGTACAGATAGTAACGGTTTTTATAATTTTACTAACTTACCTGATGGTGAATATAAAGTTTATGCTAAAACACTTTTTGGTGGTCAAAGTAATGTTGGTTCAAATGATGTTGAACTTGAAAACAATGATCAAGATACAGGAGTACAGAAAAACCAATCAGTTATTGATTTAAATATCAGCGGTGGCAAGGTTTATAATACTAATACTAACTTTTGGTATAAGCTGAAAGAACAAGATTATATTATTCGTGGTAGTGTTCACTTAGACACAAATGATGAAGACGGTAAGAATAAGCTCAATGTACCACATGATTTCGGCCTTTTCGATGCAACAGTTTTACTTTGTCGTGATGGTAATGAAGGCGATTGTATCGTTGGTGGTAAAAATTATATTGCTCATCAAATTACAGATAAAAGTGGCGAATTTAAATTTACTGGCAGTGATGGTATTCATACTGGCGTAAATTACATGATTAAAGCTGTACGTTCAGGAACCACTCCTGTAATCAATAGTAGTGAAGAGCTTGCATCAACTTATACTGTGAAATTTGATAAGCTTGGACCACCAATAATTAAACGCTTTTTAATGCAAGGTGTTGCTGATGTTAATGTGTATCCTGCCAACGATTTAGATGGTGATAGGAAATTGAAAGGAGTATCTACGCTTGAGAATGGAAGAGGCAAATCTGTATTCTATTTCTGGGATGGCAGTACTTATCAAGAGTGGAAAAAAGGTCTTGGAAACTTTTTTGATTCGGTTTTACTAAGAAATCTACCACAAGGAAAATACCGTATAATTCACAACACAGGTGGGACGTATATCGATATTGCAGATATGGATCCTGAAACCCCTGAAGGTACGTTAGACTTTGAAGTATTAGCGGATGGAACACTTGCTAATGGTCTGAGTAACACGCAATATTTGATGCAGGCAACTCTAGCAGCTTCAACTGTATCTGAAGGTGTATCTGGTAAAATTTACTTAGATGTTACTGGATCTGGAAAAATTAGTGAGGCAGTTATACTGACCGAAGATGAATTAACGAATTATAATAAAGGTGTTTTGAGTGTAGAAGGGATTTTTACACCACGGATCTATCCAGGTTACTTTACTGGTAGTGTTGATTCAATTTTGTCAAAACCTGATTTTATTGATAATGAGGTGCAAAAAAACGGAGGTTTTGCTTACACTAAAGCAAATTCAACTAGGGGTAACATATATTTGACAAATATGTTATTACAATTAAAAGGTCTTGATACCAATCAATTTGAACTAGTTGCTAATAGTAGTCAGCCTAAAGAAAGCTATTTACCAGATAATATAAAAAATAATCTGGAATATATGCAAGTTACGCCTAATAATTCAGGTGCACCTAATCAATATTGGTTATTGAAACTAAAAAATAATACTAAAATCAGTGGTCAACTTTATTATGACATTGATGATAACAGTGTTTTTGAAGCCGATAAAAATGATGTGCCAATTTCAGGTGTGAGAGTTGAACTATATCGAAAAGGTGAATTTTATAGCTACACAACAACTGATGAACACGGTAAATATAAATTTGAAAACCTATTTGATGACACCTATACCGTTAAAGTCACTGATACAGGTTTAGATAAGAGCCGCTATGAATTGAGGAGCTCATCTAATTCTGCCGACGGTATCAAAATTTCCCCAACAACGCCGTCTGTTTCGGGTGGTGATTTAGACTTTATCTATAAGAAGAATGGTGATGCTGCCATTACTGGTAAAGTTGTGGTTGATATTAACAATAATGGTCGTTTAAATATTAATTTTGATAAAACTGGTGATATGGCGGTATCCGGTGTCAGGGTTAACTTATATAAAAATGCGATTGACACAAATACTGAACCTTACCGTCATGTTGAAACCAATGATAAGGGGTATTATAGCTTTAGCGGTATTGATTTAAATACCACCTATATTGTGGAAGTGGTATTGCCAGAAGGTTATGGGGTTATCTCTAACGCCAATGACAATAGTAACACCAGTTTGGCACCAATTATGTTTGCCGATGTGGGGAGAACAGAGCAAAATCAATACTTTTTATTAGCGGGTAATACAAACCCTAACCCGTCAGCGGGGATTAATAGTTCGGAAGCAAAAGACAGTGGTATTTCTGGTAAAGCTGTAGTCGATGATATTAATTCGGAAAAACCTATCGCTGATATTCTTATTGGATTAATTGACGCAAATGGAAATATGGTTGCCCGTCAAAAAACCAACAGTGAAGGAAAATACCATTTTTATAACCTGATGAATGGTAAGTATAGTATTAATGTGGTTACTTCACCGGACGGTTATTCGCTGATCAGAAACAGTAAAGGTACTGCTCAACCATTAGATACGCTATCGAACATCCAATTAACTAATAAGGGTGAACATGAAAATAACTTCTATTATAAGGAAGCTAGTGTAAATGGTATTTCGGGTAATATTTATGTTGATTTTAACGATAGTAATAATTTAAAGGATTTAAATAACTTAAATTCCTATGCTCACTTGCTTGATAGTAAAATAAAGGCAACTATTGAGTTACGTAAAGGATTAGATGGCAAAGGTGAGTTATTGCTGTCAAAAGAAACCGTTGATGGCGCATACCAATTTGCTAATCTGATGTTTGGCGATACAGCAGACTACTCTGTTGTGTTGAAAATGGATACCTTGCCTGACTATGACTTTAAGTTAAGTAAAGCTGGCACAAATGCAAAAGATATTATTATTCCGGTTGCAAAATTACCGCAAGAAGGTTCATCGGATAACCACTATCTGGTAGTAGGTAAACAACAAATTGGAGGTCATGTCTGGATAGATATTAATGGAGATAAAGTTGAAGATAGTGATGAAGGTATTAACGACATAAATGTAACTTTAAAATATAAACCAGCCGATGCAAAGGAATATATTACTCTGTCTCAAACTCAGACCTCAAATACAGGTGAATATCTATTTAATAAATTACCGAAAAATGGTAACTATCAGGTTGTGGTTAGCACCCCAACAGGTACGGCATTGATACCTGATAAAGAAATCACCGGTAACAGTGATGTCTATACCTATTCATCATTGCAAGATAATGAGTTAAAAAATAGCACAGCGTATAAATATATCGGTGAGATTAATGGTCATATTAGTATTGATGTGGACAATAGCCAAAATAAAAATGCTGTTGATGCAAATTTAGTTGGTGTTAAGCTTATTTTGACCAATAAAAATGACAACACTATTGTTAAAAAAGTGACCACCGATAATGACGGTAACTTTAGTGTGGATAATTTGCCTTTAGGTGATTGGGTCATTACCGCAGATAGTTCACAAGATGTGAATGATTGGAGTGGTTATCAATTAAGCTATACCAATAATGGTGGAATTAATACAACTACGGTTGCCAAGGACTTATCATTAACCGTTACTCTTTCAGACAAACAACCTAATGTCAATGGGATAGAAATTGGTTACAGTGGAAGTTCTGTTATCAAAGGTTATGTGGTGCTTGATACCGATAATAATGGTAAATATAGCACAGATGATATGGGGTTAGGTGAATTAACACCAAAATTGACGTTAACTTCAGCTACTCAAGCATCCGGATTTACCGATAGAGAAATAACGATTGACAAAACAAGTGGTTATTTTGAAGTAACTGGGTTAAGTAAACATGATTATGAGTTGGTACTAGATGACAGTGATATTACTAATAAAGGTTATAAACTGGTCTTTAGCCCGAATAAAACAACGCCAGATATGGCAAGTAATACTGTAGTATTTAAGGTAAATGGTCCGAAAGACGATAGCTTCTCAAAAGATACTGTAGCTGAAGAACAAGCGTTTGGTTATTCAATCAATCGTACGATATCTGGTATTGTATACCTAGATGTTGTCGGTATTGGTGCAGATAAAGGTCATCAAGACTTTAATCCAGTATTGGCTGGTGCGGAAGTAAAAGCAGAAGCAATTGTCGATGGTAAAAAATTGACTCGTGTTGAAAAAACAAACAACGATGGTCAATTCACGTTACCTAACATCATTAATGGTGAGTGGTTTGTATCGGTATCACATCCAACAAGAGTTGATTTAATATACAGTTATTTTGTTGAAAAAGCGGTGTCGCCAAATAAAGAAAGTGCCGATGGTATTAGCTATAACGTAGAGGTAAGTACGGCAACTACTATTGAACTGGATTTAGGCATGAAAGGACAAAGTAGCATTAGTGGTAAGATTGTTTATGACAATGACACCAGTGGTGATCTTTCTGCTGCAGATACAGGTGTTGAAGGTTTAACTGTAGTATTGGGTAATGCCGATGATAAAACTCAAAGTTACTTAAGTGTATCGACCAATAGCCAAGGTGAATTTCATATTGCTAATTTATCGCAACATGACTATACACTAAAAGTGACAGACCCGTTGCGTAAGTTAAATGGTTATCAATTGAGCTTTAGTCCAAATGGTAAAAGCGAAATTGAGACGCTAAAAGTGAGTAGTGATAAAACTGACTTAACTGAACAAAATTTTGGTTATCAAGGCAACTTAGGTATTAGTGGCCATGTTTATCAGGATATTTTAGGTAATGGTATACATGATGCGACAAACTATCCGTTATTGTCAGATGTAGAAATTACGGCAGTCAGTGTAGCAAATAGTGATATTAAATATACGGCAAAAACTGACAGTACTGGTAAGTATAGTTTTGATACTTTAGTGCAAGGTAAATGGAAAATTAGCGTGACGAAATACCCGTCAGGCTGGCAATACAGCTACGTTGACTTTGTTTCTCAAAACCCAATAACTAATAATGGTGCAGGTGAAGTCATTGTTGAAGTAACGTCTGAAGCATTGGTAAGAAGAGGTGCTGGTTATAGCATAGACTTCGGTGCGAAAGGGAGTGCACAAATCAGTGGTCGTGTTGTAATTGATATGGATACAGCGGACGGAAATTCGGTGATGGATCTTGATCAACCAATAGCCAATATTCCAGTTCGTTTAAAAATGGCAGGTGCAACAGGCTCAGGACAAGTAGAGGTTAAAACTAATGCAAATGGTCAATACCATTTTGATGGATTAACGGCCTATGATAAATATGAAGTAGAAGTTGATGATAATGTAAACGAATTACAAGGTTATGAAATCAGCTTCAGCCCTGACAGCCCTGCGAATAAGCGTACTACTGTTGACGTTGCTAGCGTAACGGCACAAGTTACGAATGTTGACTATGGCTATAAAGGTCAAGGTAGTTTAGTAGGAACAATTTATCGTGATTATGCTGGTAAAGGTGTTCACGCAGATTACTTTGGTACCTTAGACAATGTAAAGGTAAGTGTAAAAAATGTGAGTAACAATGCCATTGTATTGACAGCAGTTAGTGATGCAAATGGTCATTATCAAATTGAACATATGGCTCCCGGTAAATGGCAGGTGAGTATTGACCCGCCGACAGGCTATGATTTTAGTTATGTAGGTGAAACCCAAGGTAGTACTAACACGTTGGTAGCTAGTGGCGTTGAGATTGAACTTAGCGCAACAGCAAAAGCGAAAGCAGATTTTGGTGTGAAAGGTCAGGCGAGCATAAGTGGTCAGGTTGTCATTGATGTCGATCCTGATGATGGTCAAGTCATTGCTCCTCAGGATATTGGTATTGATACCGTCTATGATAACTATGCTGTTGAGCTTTATGTTGATGAACATTTAGTGAACTCTACTGAGGTAAAAACCAGTGGTAGCGATGTAGCTGGATTAGGCCAATACCAATTTGAAAACTTGTCACATGGCATTGATTATCAGGTTAAAGTGAAAAGCCCAAGTAACAGTTATATCAGTAGCTTTATGTTAGTTGATACGACAATTACTCCTTCAACGAATCAAACTGATAGTGAGATGAGTGAGACGTATCAATTTGCTGAGCCAACGGATAAAGTTGAAGGGGTAAGTTTTGCATGGAAAGGTAATGCTAGTATCAGCGGTAAGATTTACTTAGATAAAGATGATGATGGCATTTACACTGCAGAAACAGACTCTAGTATTAATGAGGTAGTGACTGTAACGTTAACCAATGAAGCGAATCCTGATATTCAAGTTATTCGTACAATTAAGGTTGGTGAAGTTAGCTATGAAATTGCCAATATTATCCCAGGTAAGTGGAATATTGTTGTCAGTGGCATACCGACTACCCTAATGGCAAGTTTTGACCCTGATGATGCCCACCATGATGCTAATGGCTCGTTAAAAACACCACAAACCGTGGATATGGCAATCGTGGATGTGGTAGGTAATTTAACTGACCAAAACTTTGGTTATATCAATGGAGGTATTATCGAAGGTAAGTTAGTTCAAGACAGTGCCGGCATTGGTTTGACGGGGCTAGCTAATCACCCAGGATTATCAGGGGTAAATGTCTACCTGCTAGACAGTAATAAAAAACATGTTATGGATAAAACAGGCAAACCAATGTTATCAACAACGGATAATAAAGGTAAGTTCAGCTTCCGTAACTTAGCGGTAGGAAGTCATGATGGTAACAGCATCACCCATAATATTCGGGTTCTTTACGGTGAATACAATGATGGGGTTGTTAGTTCAAATAGCAACAGTCCATTGTATGAAAAAGTGCCTTTCTTTGAAAAATATACTGATATCAAAGGTAATGCCATTGAGCATGATCAAATAGATATATCTGCCCCACCGTCATCAGTGACGTATAACGGTATGGGTGGTGCGCATACGATACCAGTAGCATTAAAAGACATGTCGATTACTTTTGCGAGTGCTGAGGTAAATGATATGGCGTTGGGTTACCGTGCAGCGGATGCGGATATCACTATCATCAAAACAGCATTAAAAGACAATGTGGTGGTGGGTGACATTGTGCCGTATACCCTTAAAGTCATTAACAATAAAGCACAAACAGCAAATATCAAAATTAAAGATATTTTACCGGCGGGCTTTAAATTCGTTAAGGGTTCATCACGAGTTAACGGTAAGAAAGTGTTGGATCCGAAAGATGGCAGAACGGTGACATATGAAAAGGTAAGTTTATCGGGTAATGGTGAAATGGTCATTAGCTATATGTTAGTTGTGGGTTCAGGTGTTACTCAAGGAGAGTATACAAACACAGCTATGGCATTAAATTCCTTAACTGGTAAGGTGGTGTCAAATATAGCACAAGCAACAGTGACCGTGACGTCAGACCCATTATTTGATAATGCTTTAATTTTTGGTAAAGTGTTTGTGGACAAAAATGGTAATGGTGTGCAAGACGAAGGTGAAGAAGGACTCGGTGGCGTGAAATTAATCACGGTGCGCGGAGAAATTATCACAACTGATGCACATGGTCGTTACCATTTAGTGGGCGTATCAGGCGGTCGTTGGGAGCGTGGCGGTAACTTTGTTATCAAACTTGACCCAAGAAGTTTACCGAAGGAATACCGTGTTAGTGGACGTAATCCTAAAGTAGTAAGGGTATCACCAGGCTTACCAAGTAAAGTCGACTTTGGTGTGATAGAAGTTCAGCCATAATTATTTAACCTAAATAAAATAACAGACAAGGATGTCTGTCATTAAAATATTACCCCGTTTATCGGGGTCAGATTGATGACAAAGAACTCGCTTTTTGGCGAGTTCTTTGATCTAATAGAGAGGAGTCCATTATAAGAGGAATTCTTCTATGCTAAAAAA
>NZ_FMBA01000094.1 GCF_900094935.1 Gilliamella intestini | reverse complement strand
GGAGAATTTATTTTGCTCATCGGACACGCATTTTGTTAAAATGAAAGCCGATGAGTAATATGTGTCTGTCAGATTAAGTTTGAGCTACTACACTTGATTAAAGTATTTTCAATTATTATAAGTTACGTTCTAATCTTCCAACGTTTAAGTAAAAGTGCATTGGTTACAACACTAACACTACTTAACGCCATAGCAGCACCTGCTAGCATTGGATTTAAAAATCCCAATGCCGCTAGCGGAATACCAATTAAATTATAGAAAAATGCCCAAAATAAATTTTGTTTAATTTTATTATAGGTTCGGCGCGAAATATCGATCGCATCAGCAATCAAAAACAGATTACCACGCATTAGAGTAATACTTGCTGCATGCATAGCCACATCGGTGCCTGTGCCCATAGCAATACCAATATCGGCAGCCGCCAAGGCTGGAGCATCATTAATACCATCACCCACCATTGCGACGCGATTATGAGCGTTTATATCGCTTCCTTTTTGTAATTGATCAATGTAATTTGCTTTATCTTGCGGTAATACTTCAGCAATAACCTTATCTAAGCTTAACTGCTGACCAACATAATTAGCCGCTTTCTGGTTATCCCCAGTTAACATAACGGTTTTTACATTTAACTGATGCAATGCTTGAATAGCTTTTTCGGCTTCCTCCTTTATTACATCGGCAAAACCCAAGAGTGCTAATATCACCACATTACCTTCTGATTGCTGTTTCGCTAAAAATGAAATGGTATAACCTTTACTCGATAACTGATTAATTTTATCATCCATACCAACAAAATAAGCATTTAATGATTTCATCCAACGCAAACTACCTAAATAATATTCGGTGTTATCAACGGTTGCCATCACCCCTGAACCTGCTACCGAAGTAATATTTTGAGCATAATGATACTCTTTAGCTTTACTTAAAATAGCTTTGGCAAGTGGATGCTCACTACCTGCTTGTAATGACGCTGCGAGCGATAAAATTTGATCGGGCGTCTCGCTACCCATAACATCCATTTCAACTAATTCTGGTTTACCAATGGTTAATGTGCCTGTTTTATCAAATGCAACCATATTAATATTATGCAGTGTTTCTAATGCCTCGGCATCTTTAATTAAAATACCATGACGAGCAGCCACTCCTGTACCAACCATAATTGCTGTTGGTGTTGCTAAACCTAAAGCACAAGGGCAAGCAATCACTAACACAGCCACCGCATGCAGTAATGCTTGTTGCCAATCATGCGATATCACACCCCAAGCTAATAACGTAACAAGTGCAATCAATAAAATCACTGGCACAAAAATAGCGCTGATGCGATCAACAATTCGTTGGATTGGCGCTTTTTTAGCCTGAGCAGATTCAACCATTTCAATGATTTTGGATAAAGTAGAATCCGCTTGAATCGCTGTGGTTTTAACGATAAGTAACCCTTCGCCATTAATTGTACCGCCAGTAACAACATCATTAACGGTTTTATTTACAGGAAAACTCTCACCGGTTAGCATTGATTCATCACTACTAGATGCACCTTCAATCACAACGCCATCAACTGGAATACGCTCTCCAGGCTTAATAATAACAATATCATCCACTTTAACTTGGTTAATGGGTAAACTGATTTCTTGATTATCACGCCTTACTAAAGCAACATCAGGGCGTAGCGCAGACAGGGCTTCAATTGCTTGTGTGGTTTGATGTTTAGCTCTTGATTCTAACCACTTACCAAGCAAAATTAAGGTAATAATAATAACTGATGATTCAAAATAAAGGTGCTCATCATTGCCCATGATAAGCTGATACACCGACAGCCCATAAGCGGCACTAGTACCAATAGCCACCAACAAATCCATATTGCCTGACAACGCTTTAACCGCATTAAAACCGCTTCGATAAAATTTAGCACCCAGTCCAAATTGC
>NZ_FMBA01000105.1 GCF_900094935.1 Gilliamella intestini | reverse complement strand
ATCGGATCGCTACCGGCATATTGATAACTATTTAGTCCACCCAGTATACCAAGCGGATCTTGAGTAATATACCTGCCTGTAAATGGGTCGTAATAGCGATTTAGATTATAATGAAGTCCTGTTTCTTCATCATAGTACCCCCTTGAAAAGGGGGATGGATTATAATATGAAAAATATTAATATCTTTTTGTTGAAATTTCTTTTTAATAAATTTATCTAATTTTTTATAATAAAAGATTGTCCTTTTCTTGGTAAAGGAGTATCCATTAGGGCATTTAATTGACTTGTCCTGTTAGAAAAAGCTAGATATTCGGTATACAATTCACATTCATTAAGTTCGAAAGTAACAGTAACTGGGTTATTACTTACAATATTAAGTACCATACCTCCATAAGGTAAATTGATTGAAAATCCATAAATTTCATATATTTCATCTTTTTTATCTAAATTATAAGGCCATGTTTGATAACACGATTCAAATGGTTTTTTGTTTGTACCAAACATTGCAACATCCATACCTTTAATCTTACCAAATTTAACGTGAGCTTGTTTGATAAGAAGAATTATATCCTCATTTAAATTATGGAACTTTGGATTATCTTTTTTGTTTAATACTGAAATAATTTCATTATCCAGATTAAGTGTAAAATGAAAAAGGTTAAATTTAAGATCATTACATACATCACGATACAATGGGATATCAATGTAAGTAATTAAACTACTAATCCCTGAGGTATCTAGTGTTTCTGTGACTTTTTTTGTAATATCTAGTTTAATTTTCATATTATTTTCTCCTCAAAATTATTTCGTTTAATTTTGTATCTTTCATTACATTACCATCAGATAATTTATAATTACTAGATGGTATTTCTCTACGTGAAATAATTTTCAAATTGAGCTTTTCTAAATTATCTGATTTAATCGCATTTCTAAAGTACTTATTAGTTTTCAGATTACCAAGCAATTTAATTTCACCATCTTTTGATAAGATTCGCAATATTTCTGGATTAAGTGGGTCATAACGATATGGATTATCAATATTGATTTTAGCTTGGGAGCCTGTTTTAACATTCGGTAGATTCATTGCATCTCCTTTATGTACAACTGATGTAGTTGGATTATAATCAATATTATAATACCCTTCTAATGGCGTTTTCCCTGCTCCGATATTAATTTTTCCATTAATATCAGCAGGTTTATCTGGATAATAGGGCAATTTTAATGGCTGAGAGCTCCCATCCAATCCTTTAATTAATCCTAACGGATCAACCCAATTTATCGGATCGCTACCAGCATATTGATAACTATTTAGTCCACCCAGTATACCAAGCGGATCTTGAGTGATATACCTGCCTGTAAATGGGTCGTAATAGCGGTTTAGATTGTAATGTAACCCCGTCTCCTCATCATAATATTGCCCTTGGAACCTTAACGGGTTATC
>NZ_FMBA01000003.1:94093-111481 GCF_900094935.1 Gilliamella intestini | reverse complement strand
CACAAATTAAATCGTCTATAGACGGTGCTCCATTCACCAAACTCCTCTGGCAAATCTCGCCAAGCAATACCGGTTCTCATTCGGAAAAGGATCCCTTCAAACGTCATCCGATGCTCGGATTTATTATAAACTCGGCCGGTATTTTTCATTATTTGTAGTAGCTTTTCCCACCGTTTATCTGTTAGCATTGTTCTTGGCATGATGAATCGAGTTATGTTTGTTTTTTGCAGAATGATTATAACTCACATTATGCCGTATAAAAAATAATCACGAAAGATCAACGCGCCCTAATAATATGGAGATAAAAAAGAAAACAACAAGTCGTATAAAAGCTAATATTTATAAAATCTGATCACAATTTAGTATATTTCAGGTTGTCAAATTTTGTACTTTTAACGCTTTTTATGTAATCAATTGACCTGTTTTTTTTAAATTTCGCTGGACAATATCATTTTTTATGCGTAATATTTCGTCCTGCTTCTATGGTGGCTATAGCTCAGTTGGTAGAGCCCTGGATTGTGATTCCAGTTGTCGTGGGTTCGAATCCCATTAGCCACCCCATTTTATTGATCACTAAATCTAACGGCGAGTAGCGCAGCTTGGTAGCGCAACTGGTTTGGGACCAGTGGGTCGGAGGTTCGAATCCTCTCTCGCCGACCAATTTTTAATAAAAAAGCCTACTCAGTTGAGTGGGCTTTTTTATTGTCTCTTAACTAATTGGTTCATCGTTAATAGCCTTAATGTATAGGAATACCAGTTATTTACATTTCCTAATTAAAAAATCTTCTTAAAATTTATAACGTATTTTATCTAAAATAGTTTTGTTTTTACCTAAGATGTTTGTAAAAATTATTCAGGAATCTATGCCGTTTTATTTTATCAAAATTCGATAGCGATTTACTGAACTTCATCTAAAAAGAGAATAAAATGACTATCATGATATAAACATAATAAAAAGTGGTGCTTATTTTAATGAATATGTGGCATAATCGATGCAAAGATAGACAATAAAAACTTATTAACTATTGTATACGATTAGACATCATAATTTGATTTCAGATAAATAGCTTGTGATTTTTTAGGCGATTATTTTAATCATAAATATAAAACAACTCGTTGTTTTGTTACTCATATATTCATAAATTATCTTTACAAATTGGTATTCATAGGTAAGCTGACATATCTAATAGCCACACTTGATATAATTTGCTAACATAGAACACTTTTTAAAGTAATAAATCAACAATACAATAACATGGATTACGATATTGCAATCATAGGTCTTGGACCTGCTGGTAGTACACTAGCTCGTTTACTTAGTTCTTCTTTCAAAGTCATTGCATTAGATACAAAACACGAAGTAGGTAATGAAGGTTTTCATAAACCTTGTGGTGGATTATTAGCCAATGATGCACAAAAGGCTTTTATTAGACAAAAACTAAATTTACCGAAAGATATCTTAACTGATCCACAAATTTTTAGTGTCAAAACCATAGATTTACAAACTCAAATTGTTCGTAATTATCAACGAAGTTATGTAAATTTTGATCGGCACAAATTTGATCTGTGGCTAAAATCACTAATACCGTCAAATGTAACCGTTCTTCATAATACACTTTGTAAAGAAGTAAGGCGTATTATTGATGGTTATCAGATCACTTATCTTGATAAAAATAAGAAAGAACACAATACCACAGCAAAATATGTGGTTGGTGCTGACGGTGCTAATTCTCTGGTTAGACGAATGCGATATCCTCAACATACAATAAGGCAATATGTAGCGATACAACAATGGTTTACAGAGCAACATCCAGCTCCATTTTATTCGTGTATATTCGATAATAAATCCACAAATTGCTATGCTTGGAGTATCTCTAAAGATGGTTATTTTATTTTAGGAGGTGCATTCCCCAAAAAGATAGCAAATCAAAATTTTGAAAAATTAAAAGAAAAATTATCAACTCAAGGTTTTATTTTTGGAGAACCTGTAAAAACAGAAAAATGTTTAGTTGTTTATCCAAATCGATTGCGTGATTTCTATACTGGTAATGAAAATATCTTTCTAATTGGTGAAGCTGCAGGTTTTATTAGTGCAAGTTCTTTAGAAGGAATAAGCTATGCGCTAGATAGTGCTGAAATTTTAAGTAAAATATTAAATAGTGGCCATCCAAAGCCTAATAAATGTTATTATCAACGCACAATACCGCTACGTTTCAAGCTTTATAGTAAAATTGTTAAAGCCAAACTATTAACAACTCCTTTATGGCGTAAATTAATAATGAAAAGTAAGATTCAGCATATTGAATAATTTAAAATAGAAAGTAATAAAAAAATAATAATGAAATATATTGGGAAATATTATTTATGTTTGATGTAAACGATTTGATTCGTTTTAACCACGAATGGTCAGAAAAAATAGCGCAAGAAGATCCTGAATTTTTTAAACAACTTGCAGTTGAACAAAACCCTAAATTTTTATGGATTGGCTGTTCAGACAGTCGTGTGTCAGCAGAAAAACTCATTAAGCTAAAGCCGGGCGAATTATTTGTGCATCGTAATGTCGGTAATCTTGTAATACATACTGATTTAAACTGTCTATCCGTTGTTCAATATGCTGTAGATGTACTTAAAATTGAAGATATTATTGTGTGTGGTCATCTAGGTTGTGGTGGAATTCGTGATGCGGTTGAAAACCCTGATTTAGGGTTAATTAATAACTGGCTACTACATATCCGTGATTTATGGTTTCGAAACAGCTCACTGCTAGGGGAATTTCCACCCGATATCCGTTTGGATGTTTTATGTGAGCTTAATGTAATTGAACAAGTTTATAACCTTGGACACTCAACAATTATTCAATCCGCATGGCAACGAGGTCAAAAAGTGAATTTACATGGTTGGGTGTATGGCATTCATAACGGTAAAATCACTGATTTACACATAACATCATCCAGTAGTGAAAATCTTGAGATTAATTACCGTGAAGCAATTTCTTATCTTTTAAATTTACATAAGTCACAAAAATAACTTGATGGTCCTTATTTAAAGCGATAAATTACCTGATTGCTGCTTCCTCGCCACAAAAGCCTAGGATCAGCAAGTTCTTGCTCAAATTTACCATCAATTAACACATCAATATAAGGAATAACCGCTTGTTGTTCAGCTATTAACTCATCAAGCTTATATCCTGTCCAAAGCCAAATATCTTTGTTATCACACTCAGATTTAATGCGTTGAACCAATTTTAATATTGTAGGAACGTTTTGAGGATGCAAAGGATCACCGCCAGAAAGCGATAATCCTTGACGCTTTATTTCGGTATCTTGTAAATCTTTAATGATTTGATCTTCAAGTGATTGTGTAAAAAGCAAACCAGAATCTAAAGCCCATGTACTTTTATTATAACAACCCCGACATTGATGAACGCAGCCTGCAACAAAAAGTGTACATCGGGTCCCCTCACCATTTACAACATCAACAGGATAATAGCGATGATAATTCATAAATATTTATTGATTATTAACCAATTTGACCATTATTTAAATGTTTAACTCGACGTTTTACTTCTTCTTGTTTACCTGCATTGAATGGGCGAGCATCAGGGCTACCTAAATACCCACAAACGCGACGAATAACAGACACTTTTAAAGAATCATGATTACCACAACTTGGGCAAACAAAGCCTTTGCTGGTACAAGAAAATTCACCGGTATAACCACACTCATAACATTCATCTATTGGCGTATTAGTCCCATAATAAGGAACTCGTGAATAACTATAATCCCAAACATCTTCTAATGCTTTGATATTGTTAATCATATTTGGATATTCCCCATAGCAGATGAACCCCCCATTGGCAACTTGAGGATAAGGTTTTTCAAATTCTATTTTTTCGTAGGGATTAACCTTTTTTTCAACATCAAGATGGAAACTGTTAGTATAATAACCTTTATCAGTAACACCTGGAATTACGCCAAATTCAGCCGTATCAAGTCGGCAAAATCGATCACATAAATTTTCGCTTGGTGTGCTATATAGACTAAATCCATAACCAGTTTCGCTCTTCCATTGATCTACCGCATTACGTAAACGATCAACAATTGCCACACTTTTTTCGCGTAATTTATCACTATCAAATGGATGCGTTTGATTTCCGTAAAGTGCATTTAATGTTTCATGAAGGCCAATATAACCTAAAGAAATTGAAGCACGCCCATTTTTGAAAATTTCAGAAACATTGTCATCTTCGTTAAGCCGCACACCACAAGCACCTTCCATATATAGAATTGGTGCCACTCGTGCTTTTACGCCATCAAGTCTAGCAATACGCGTCATTAATGCTTTTTTACATAGTTCTAAACGTTTATCTAAAATTTCCCAAAATCGAGCTTCATCGCCTTTAGCTTCAATGGCTATACGAGGTAAATTTAGACTAATTACGCCTAAATTATTACGACCATCATGAATTAGTTGTCCGTTCTCTTCATAAACACCTAAAAAGCTTCGGCAACCCATTGGAGTTTTAAATGAACCCGTCACTTCAACAACTTTATCATAATTTAAAATATCTGGGTACATACGTTTACTTGCACACTCAAGGGCTAGTTGCTTAATATCATAATTAGCATCGTCATGTTTATGGTTAATACCGTCTTTAATTGCAAAAACAAGTTTTGGGAAAACTGCTGTTTTATGATTTTTACCTAATCCTTTGATACGAACTTTTAAAATAGATTCTTGAATTAAGCGTGATTCCCAACTCGTTCCTAAACCAAAACCAAACGTAACGAACGGAGTTTGTCCATTAGCTGTGTGTAAAGTATTTACTTCATATTCAAGAGATTGAAACGCATCATAACACTCTTTTTGAGTTCGGCTTTCGGCATAAGCTTCTGGATTTGGGATATTCCATTCTTCAGCCACTTGTTTGTGTTTGTTATAACTAATAGTAACAAACTTTGCTAAAACCTCATCGATACGATTAATGGTCGTGCCACCATAAATATGGCTAGCTACTTGTGCAATAATTTGTGCAGTGACAGCTGTTGCGGTTGCAATTGATTTTGGTGGCTCGATCTCAGCATTGCCCATTTTAAAACCATTAGTTAGCATACCATCTAAGTCAATTAACATACAGTTAAACATAGGGAAGAATGGCGCATAATCTAAATCGTGATAATGAATTTCACCACAATCATGAGCACGAGAAATATCTTTAGGTAATAAATACTGTTTAGCATAATGCTTTGCTACAATACCTGCAAGTAAATCCCGCTGAGTTGGGATCACCTTGCTATCTTTGTTAGCATTTTCATTTAAAATGGCAACATCACTTTGCTCAATTAACCCTCGAATATCTTGATTTAAACGGCTACGCTCTTCGCGTGCACGATCACGATCGTGACGATACTCAATATAGGCTCTCGCTAATTTTTTATAAGGGCCTGACATTAACTGATTTTCAACTGCATTTTGAATTTCGTTGATATCAACACTTTCACGTTCGCTCATTTGATTAGTAACAACACGAGCAACCATTGCGCAATAATCTGGGTCATGAACATTCGCTGCCACAGCTGCTTTGACAATTGCATCTTTGATTCTAGCCTCGTTAAATGCAGTTTGGCAACCATCTCGTTTAATTACTACGGGCATACATACTCCTGAATATTCATTAATAATTAGTATAAATTTATACCGATAAAAAGATTCATTTAATTTTTGATTTTTGATTTTTATGATATAAACCTGAATTTCTAAATTGTTTAGAAATTACTATATATAGTAAATAATTGCGAATTATACACTATATATAGTGCTTTTCTAGGATTTTTAATAAATAAAATAACTTGACAAATTTAAAGCTAATAATGATATGTATTTATGACATAAAAGAGAAAGAATAAATAAATTTACTAAGACAATAAATAAACAAAAGCGCAAAGCTTGCTTGCACTTTTGTATACTTATAACGTTATTAATTGAACAAATTATGATTCAATATTTAACCAATCGGTATGGAACACGCCTTCTTTATCAATACGCTCATAGGTATGAGCACCAAAATAATCCCTCTGTGCTTGAATCAAATTAGCTGGTAATACCGCTGATCGATAACTATCATAATAAGCAATCGCTGCTGAAAGTGTTGGAACTGCAATACCTTGTTGTACCGCTAAAGATACCACATCACGCAATGATTGTTGGTAAGCCTCAACCGTTTGATTAAAATAAGGTGCTAACAACAAATTATCAATTTCATTATTATCGGCATAAGCGTCGGTAATTTTTTGGAGAAACTGTGCACGAATAATACAGCCTGCTCTAAAAATCTTAGCTATTTCACCATAATTTAAATTCCATTGATATTTATAAGAAGCAGCTTTTAGCTGTGCAAAACCTTGTGCATAAGAGATAATTTTACCCATATAAAGCGCTTTACGGACTTTCTCTATGAGCTCCTGCTTATCACCACTATAAGGCGCTTTTTGAGGACCTTTTAACACTTTTGCCGCCGCAACTCGCTGATCTTTAATTGCTGATAGATAACGAGCAAATACAGACTCAGTGATTAAAGATAAAGGCTCACCCAAATCTAAAGCACTTTGGCTTGTCCATTTACCCGTACCTTTATTACCTGCAGCATCTAAAATCACATCAATTAAATAATTATCGTTTTCATCTTTATGTTTAAAGATATCAGCGGTAATTTCAATCAAATAACTGTCTAATTCGCCTTTATTCCAATCAGTAAACACCTCAGCAAGTTCATCATTAGTTAAACCAACAGCGTGTTTTAATACCGAATAACTTTCAGCTATCAGTTGCATATCACCATACTCAATGCCATTATGAGCCATTTTTACATAATGACCAGCACCATTTGGACCTATATAAGCAACACAAGGCTCTCCATTAGCCTTAGCTGCAATTTTCTCTAATATTGGTGCAACTAATTCATAAGCCTCTTTTTGCCCACCAGGCATAATTGATGGACCTTTTAGTGCTCCTTCTTCACCGCCAGAAACACCAGTACCAATAAAGTTAAATCCTTCTGCTGATAAAGTTTTGTTACGACGAATTGTATCTTCAAAATAGGCATTCCCACCATCGATAATAATATCGCCTTTATCTAACAGTGGGCGCAACTCATCAATGACCGCATCGGTACCTTTACCTGCTTGCACCATAATCAAGATACGGCGTGGTTTTTCTAAAGAATTAACAAAATCTTCAATAGTATAATAAGGAACCAATTGTTTATCAGAATGTTCAGCCACAACTTGTTCTGTTTTATCTTTAGAGCGATTATAAATAGCAACAGAAAATCCACGACTTTCAATATTGAGCGCAAGATTTCGCCCCATAACTGCCATTCCAATAACACCAATTTGTTGTTTTGACATGAGTTGGCTCCTTTTATTAAACCTTTATAACCTTAACCATAAGGCTTTTTAACAACATCTAAAACCTAATAAAGTTTTATAAATTACGCTATATTTTGCCATAAAAAAAGCCGTATCAGAATATAATACGGCTCTTTTTCATTACTTTAATGATATTTACTAATAACTGGGCAAATCATGAACGCTTCATCATTTCGAAAAACTCATCATTGGTTTTAGTCATAGCAAGTTTATCGATTAAAAATTCCATTGCATCAGTCTCACCCATTGGGTTAAGAATTTTACGCAGAATCCACATTTTTTGCAGTTCATCTGGCGAAGTCATTAAATCTTCTTTACGCGTACCTGAACGATTGAAGTCAATAGCAGGGAATACACGACGCTCAGCAATCTTACGCGATAAATGAACTTCCATATTACCAGTACCTTTAAACTCTTCGTAGATAACTTCGTCCATTTTTGAGCCAGTATCAATCAATGCAGTTGCAATAATAGTTAAACTACCACCTTCTTCAACGTTACGAGCAGCACCAAAAAAGCGTTTTGGACGATGTAATGCATTCGCATCAACACCACCAGTTAATACTTTACCGGATGAAGGAACAACCGTATTGTATGCACGCGCCAAACGTGTAATTGAATCTAACAAAATAATGACATCTTTTTTATGTTCAACCAAACGTTTTGCTCGCTCAATCACCATTTCAGCAACTTGCACATGTCTTGCTGCTGGCTCATCAAATGTTGACGCAACCACTTCACCTTTAACTAGACGTTGCATTTCGGTCACTTCTTCTGGGCGCTCATCAATCATTAATACCACTAGTTCACATTCAGGATGATTAACTGCCAAACTTTGTGCAATATTTTGCAAAAGCATCGTTTTACCGGCTTTTGGCGGTGCAACAATCAAACCACGTTGACCTTTACCAATTGGCGATGCTAAATCAAGTACTCTTGCGGTGATATCTTCTGTTGAGCCGTTACCTCGTTCCATTCGGAAACGAGAATTTGGATGGAGTGGAGTTAAGTTTTCAAAAAGGATTTTATTGCGGGCATCTTCTGGCTTATCGTGATTTACTTCGTTTACTTTTAATAAAGCAAAGTAACGCTCGCCTTCTTTTGGTGGACGAATTTTACCTGCAATGGTATCACCAGTCCTTAAATTAAACCGTCGAATCTGACTTGGTGACACATAAATATCATCAGGCCCAGCTAAATAAGAGCTATCGGCTGAACGTAAAAAGCCAAATCCATCTTGCAAAATTTCAAGTACACCATCACCAAAAATATCTTCACCACTTTTGGCATGTTGCTTCAAAATTGCAAAAATAATGTCTTGTTTTCTAAGGCGGGCAAGATTTTCAAGCCCCATTTTTTTTTCACCAAGCGTTACAAGCTCAGATACAGAAGTGTTTTTTAATTCAGTTAAATTCATAATTTTAAAAATTCTTGAGGATAAAATTGATATGTTTGCAATTAATATTCTTTTTGTCTATTTGTTTCATTTACTTATAAAAATCTCCTTTCCTTACAGCGCATAAATTCAATCGATTACTAAGCTTTTTATGATAATTGAAGATCTGAATATAGAATTTTATCACTTTACCAATAAAAACAATGAATTTTAGAAAGGAATATTTGTAAGAGGCTAGCAATTTACACTAAAAACATTAATATGTCTATATTTAATTAAACTAGCTCTTTTAAACTAATAAATAAAGCAAACATAGAAGGAAAAGAGCAATGAATAACTCACCACTCTCTTAACTATACTTATTGAATATAAGGTATTTATTATAATTGAGGATCAATAAAATTTTTAAGTTGAGCCTTAGATAGAGCACCAACTTGAGTTGCAACAACGTTTCCATTTTTAAAAATTAATAAAGTAGGAATGCCTCGAATACCAAATTTAGGCGCTACATTTGGGTTTTCTTCAATATTCAATTTCGCAATAACAATTTTATCAACATATTCTTCAGCTATTTCTTCCAAAATCGGAGTAATCATTTTACATGGCCCACACCATGAAGCCCAAAAATCAACAAGTACAGGTTTTATTGATTCACTAATTATTTTATCAAATGTAGCTTCCGATAATTGAACGATATTATTACTCATTTTATTCTCCGACATACTTTAATTTGTATTTAATAATAGATTACTTTGCATAACTCTACTAGTAATTAGTATAATAGGGTATAATTATTAGTGATGTGGCTGTATTTAGTGTGTTATAATGTCACAATTCTGGTAATTATGTTTACAACCGCAATGATTCAATCATATCTTACTAAAACAACTTTTAATCAATTTTCTCTTCATCCTTTAGTATTAAAAGCTCTTGAGAAAAAAGGGTTTACTTATTGTACCCCTATTCAAGAAAAAACATTACCATTAACAACTAAAGGGATTGATATCGCTGGGCAAGGGCAGACAGGAACAGGTAAAACTATCGCATTTTTGGCCTCAACTTTTAATTATTTGTTGAACCATGAACCATTGCCAGATCATAAGATAAACCAACCGCGAGCAATCATTATTGCACCAACACGTGAGTTAGTTGTACAAATTTATCATGATGCAGAAGCCTTATCTGAAAAAACAGGTTTAAAATTAGGGTTAGCTTTTGGCGGTGATGGCTATGATAAACAATTAAAAATGCTATCAACTGGTGTCGACATTTTAATTGCAACGACAGGGAGGCTGATTGATTATGCAAAACAAAATTATATTAATTTAGATGCAATTCAAGTTGTCGTATTAGACGAAGCAGATCGCATGTTTGATTTAGGGTTTATTCGCGATATACGTTGGGTATTCAAACATATGACACCACCACAAAAAAGATTAACCATGTTGTTTTCTGCGACATTAACACATAATGTGCGGGAACTAGCATTTGAGCATATGAACAATCCCCAATATGTTGAAGTTGAACCAGAACAAAAAATTGGTCATCGCATCAAAGAAGAGCTATTTTTCCCATCTAATGAAGATAAATTAGTACTTTTGCAAACACTAATTGAGGAAGAATGGCCTGATCGTTGCATTGTGTTTGCTAATACCAAAGTAACTTGCGAAAAAATTTGGCGACATCTTATTGCTGATGGTCATCGTGTTGGATTATTAACTGGTGATATTGCCCAGAAAAAACGTTTATCAATTTTGGAACAATTTACTCAAGGTCATCTTGATATTTTAGTCGCCACCGATGTGGCAGCCAGAGGATTACACATTCCTAATGTTACTCATGTCTTCAATTATGATCTACCCGATGATTGCGATGATTATCGTCATCGAATTGGACGAACGGGACGTGCTGGAGCAGAAGGCTACTCAATTTCGTTAGCCTGTGAACGTTATTCGCAAAATTTACCTGCTATTGAAAAAGCAATTGATCATGCAATTCCTGTTAGCCAATATGATCCTTCAGCATTATTAGTTGATCTACCAGCCCCAAAACCTTTTAGACGTTCACCTCGTAGAAAATATTCGAACTAGATATTGTAGTAAAAAATTAAAATCATCATGAAAAGTTGTCTAATAATACTTCGTTGCAAATCTTCATAGACAACTTTTTGTGATATTGCAAATATATTTTAACTAAAATGACATACTAAGATCATTCTTCGTGTAAATTTTTATTCATCTGTTTTAAAAAACATTGATATTCAAGCTCAATTTCTTTTTTAGCTTCTTTAGATAATGTAGCTACATGAAATCGATGTAATGAACTATATAAAACAAACAATATATTCATTGAAATTGTTTTCTTTTTCTTTTTTATCTTATAAAACGTGTGTAAATATCCTGTTTTTTCAAAAGTTTCAACATCTTTGATTCCAACACTACATAATAGCCTTTCCAATGACAAAGTCATATTTGGTAATGCTTTTATTCGTTTTGATTCGGTTTCACTTTTTTCATATTTTTCTTTTTTAGTATATTCAATCACCATTTTTACCATAGCTAATAATTTTTCTTTATCCTTAAAAATTTCTTCATCAACTTTGTAGTAATCAAGTAATTTGGTTGTCATACCTGTTGTTATACTTAACGGTTTCATACCTAAATCAATAAAAAATGAGCGATAATCAGAGTGTCCTCTTAAATAAAAATCTTTTTTGGTAATCCAGCCAAACATTGTACCTTTGCTATTAACGCTAAACCCACCAAAAAATGTTTTAATTGAAATATCTTTTAGGTCAGAAAGTTCTATTAGAATTTGATTTGCAAATGTTGAGCACATAATTAACTCCCATCTGAACTTTATTAATTAACTAAAATAACTTACTAATTAATCTAAATTATAGTTATTTCATATTCAAACAATTTCTAATTAAATTCAGAATTATGCGATCTGTATTCCATATATAAACATAAAACAAATTATTACTTGATAAATTATATTTATATGAAATCAAATAAATTTTTGTAAAGAATTTTGATAAAGAAAAATAAAACTTGATAATTTTTAAAAAGAAAATAGCTTTTACGTTGTTATTCTGTCGTAATAATTATACAATCAAAATATACTAATTGAATGATACTTAATTTTTGTCAAACCAAATCAAAATGATAAAAAACGTTATTATTGCTTTATTTCTTATATATTACCCTTTTGTCACATCGGCCGATAAATTACCGCTAATTGACTCATTAACGCTGTGTACTCCTCATTTTTTTAAAGATATTTACTCCAATAAGGAAGAATTAGAAAAATACACCAATATAAAACTTATTGACCAAAATCAAGCCTATATTTCTGTTGAAAATCGTTCTGATATAACCAAGAATTATGTCTATTTTGCTCATCCTATGACTTATAAAAACCTAACAATCACTGGCTATTATGATAGTGCAATGGATCTTGGCAAGATGGGAAAATATTATTTCTGGGGGTTTATTATCAATAATGATATTGATCAAATCAAAGAGACTTTAAATTTTGTGGATTGGAAAAATATGGAAGATAACCTATTGTACATTGCAAATCCAAAGATTCGTAATATTAATGATGATCTCCAAACTTGGCATAAAAACACCGATATAGTTGTAGGTGTCAAAACAATCCCTGTACCAGATACTACCGAAAAGTTATTATTACTTGAAAAAGGACCAAATATGAATCTTCTTATTTGTTCTATTCAAGGTATTGTAACGCCAGCATTACTAAAGCAAGAACGACCGGACATCCAATAATATTAATTTAAATCGCCGATTCATCCATTTCGCCAGTTCGAATACGAATGACTTGTTCAACGTTATAAACAAAAATTTTGCCATCACCAATTTTACCGGTTTGTGCTGTTTTCATAATAGTTTCAATACACATTTCTAAAATATCATCAGACACAATAAGTTCAATTTTCACCTTCGGCAGAAAATCAACCATATATTCCGCACCGCGATAAAGTTCAGTATGCCCCTTTTGACGACCAAAACCTTTAACTTCAGTAACTGTCATACCAGTAATACCTTGATCAGCAAGTGCCTCTCGAATATCATCTAATTTAAATGGTTTAATAATAGCTTCAATCTTTTTCATATCAATTCACCTTAATTCGAGATTACCAATTTTTAAATCCAAAAGCAGAAGTAATAGGATAACGGCGACCTTTGCCAAAGTTACGAGCTGTTATTTTCGGACCAACCGCAGATTGGCGACGTTTATACTCATTTATATCAACCAATTTAATAACTCGCCTTACAGTTGCTTCATCATAACCTTGCGCAATAAGTTGTTCAACGGAAAGATCAAGTTCAACATAACCATTCAAAATTCCATCTAAAATATCATAAGGCGGTAAACTGTCTTCATCTTTCTGATCTGGTGCTAACTCTGCTGATGGAGGGCGAGTGATCACTCTTTCAGGAATAACATAAGAACGAGTATTCCGATATTTTGACAATGCAAACACCATAGTTTTAGGAACATCTTTAAGCACATCGAACCCACCAGCCATATCGCCATAAAGCGTTGCATAACCTACTGACATTTCACTTTTATTACCCGTTGTTAGCACCAATCTGCGCCGTTTATTTGACAGCGCCATTAAAATAACACCACGACAGCGCGCCTGCAGATTTTCCTCTGTGGTATCTTTTGCTGTGCCTAAAAACAGTGGATTTAGCGACGACATAAACGCATCAAACATCGGCTCAATGGAAACAATATCAAATTCGACCCCTAATATCTCGGCTTCTTCCTTAGCATCAGCAATACTGATATCGGCTGTATAACGAAATGGCATCATCACTGCTTGTACTTTATCTTTACCTAATGCATCAACAGCGATTGCCAACGTGAGCGCAGAATCAATCCCACCAGAAAGCCCTAAAACAGCACCTTCAAAACCATTTTTAGTAATATAATCACGCGTTGCTAGTACTAACGCATCATAAACTGAGGCTAGAATATCTGCTTCAAATCCTGCTTTTTGGGGAATTACATTATGCGCTTC
This sequence comes from Gilliamella intestini, assembly GCF_900094935.1. Classification (GTDB taxonomy): domain Bacteria; phylum Pseudomonadota; class Gammaproteobacteria; order Enterobacterales; family Orbaceae; genus Gilliamella; species Gilliamella intestini. Next base: position 97,605 of record NZ_FMBA01000003.1, on the reverse strand, counting down.
TGAAAAATCTAAAATAGCCATGTCTTCTTTAAATGCTTGAAGCTGGCAAATTACCTCACCTTGTTCATTACAAGCAAAAGAACAACCATCAAACACCAGCTCATCTTGCCCACCAACTTGATTGACATAAATAATTGGTAAACCTGTACGTTTGGCATGACGTTTAACCAAACCATATCGTTGTTGTTGTTTTTCATAATCATAAGGCGAAGCATTAATTGCAACTACAAAATCAGCTTGAGCATGTTTAACATCATCAATTGGTTGATTTTGCCAAAGATCTTCACAAATTAACAAGCCTACCTTTTGACCTTTAAAGTTGACAACACACGTTTGATTACCTGCAGTAAAATAACGCTTCTCATCAAATACATCATAATTAGGTAGTAACTGTTTATGGTAGCAAGCTAGCAATTTTTCATCACAAAAAAATGAAAGGGCATTATAAATATGCTCATCTTGCCAATGTGGATGCCCAACAATAATCGCACAATGTTTACTGGCTTGCTCAATTAAAGCAAGTGCTTTTTGACAACGATCTTTAAAATCAGATCGATAAACTAAATCCTCAGGAGGGTAACCGCACAAAGCGAGTTCAGAAAAAACAATGAGGTCATCGGACGAGTGGCGACTAATTAGCTCAATAATCTGCTTAGCGTTCCCTTCAATATCGCCCACACACCAATTTTTTTGTGCTAAAACAATAGATAAAGACATATAATATTTAATATCACAAATCGAAATTATCATTAAGTTTAAATGATTCTAAGTTGCACTGCCACTTTTTTATCGCTAACATGCAACAATAAATCCACTTTGACTTGTCTGGAAATTAATATGCAAAAAATATTAAATGTAGCGCTAGCTAAACGCAGTTATCCAATCACAATTGGTGAAAATCTACTAAGCGGATTTCAACATTTTAAACTCCAAGCAGGCCAACGAGTACTCATTGCTACCAATGAAACCATCGCCCCACTTTATTTACAGACACTAATTGATATGCTTGAAAAGCATGGTGTAAAAACCGATTCAGTTGTTGTTCCTGATGGTGAAAAATATAAAACCATAGAAACATGGAATAGTATTTTAACAACGTTACTGGCAAACAATCATACTCGCAGTAGTATACTTATCGCACTTGGTGGCGGTGTGATTGGTGACGTTGCAGGATTTGCCGCTTCAGCTTATCAACGTGGAATCAAATTTATTCAAGTACCGACAACGCTACTATCACAAGTTGATTCCTCGGTAGGGGGGAAAACAGCGATTAATCACCCACTGGGTAAAAATATGATTGGCGCATTTTATCAACCACAATCGGTAGTGATTGATCTCAGTTGTTTAAAAACATTACCACAAAGAGAGCTTTCGGCTGGACTTGCCGAAGTTATAAAATACGGCATTATTTTAGATACTAAATTTTTTGATTGGTTAGAAGAACACATCAACGATTTACTAAACCTAGATGTTAATGCATTAAGCTACTGTATTTACCATTGCTGTGAACTCAAAGCTCAAGTAGTTGCCGCTGACGAAACAGAACAAAACATGCGCGCAATTTTAAATCTTGGTCATACTTATGGTCATGCCATAGAAGCAGAACTAGGCTATGGAAATTGGCTACATGGCGAAGCTGTCAGTGTTGGTATGCTAATGGCTGCACAAACAGCCAAATTACTTGGTAAATTGGATCAAACTGATATTGAACGAATTAAGAACTTATTAATTCGTGCTAAACTACCTGTTAACAGACCCAAAAAAATGTCAATTGAATCTTATCTGCCACATATGTTACGAGACAAAAAAGTACTATCTGGACAGCTAAGACTTGTTGTGCCAACTAAAATTGGGCATGTTGAGGTGATGGATGGCATTGATAAAAGTATCGTATTAGAGTCGATTGCTAACGTTTAATATTCATCATAATTCTTAGTATACTAGGTATCAATAAATCACTTTCTTGTTATTAAGCTAGGGTAACCTAGCTTAATCATTATTATCAGATTAAATCAACACATAAGGTTCTACACGATTAAAATGTAAATATAAATTTACTAAAACCACAAAACAAAAACATCCCTAATAAATTCTGGTTAATAATTGAAAATTTAATTTACTATTATGTAATTTTGTGTTTACATTATATGCGTTTATGTAATTAATATTTTACATATAAAATAATAAAATGATTTTAACAAGGAAAGCAAAAATGTTAAAAGATACACTAAATAATGTTCGAATTAGAGATGAACACATGCTAATTACCCCTGAAGAGATAAAAAAACTTTATCCGTTATCTCATGATCTTGAAAACCAAATTGCCTCATCAAGACAAGCCATTGTAGATATTTTAGAGCGCCGAGATCACCGCTTACTGATTGTTTGTGGTCCTTGCTCTATTCATGATCCTGTTGCAGCAATTGAATATGCGCATAAATTAAAAAGACTATCAGACGAAGTTAAGGATCACTTATTTATCGTTATGCGTGTTTATTTTGAAAAACCAAGAACCACTGTTGGTTGGAAAGGTATGATTAACGATCCTCATATGGATAGCTCATTTGATATTGAGCATGGACTAAAAAAAGCCCGTAAATTACTGCTCGATATTGCTGAAATTGGTTTACCTATTGCAACCGAAGCATTAGATCCCAATACACCACAATATATTGGCGATTTAATTAGCTGGTCAGCAATCGGGGCAAGAACTACTGAATCACAAACGCATCGAGAAATGGCATCTGGCCTATCAATGCCTGTTGGTTTTAAAAATGGCACCGATGGCAGTTTAGATGTTGCAATTAATGCCATGAAATCGGCCTCTATGCCTCATCGTTTTGTAGGCATTAATCAACAAGGGCAAGTGACCGTTTTACAAACCTTAGGCAACCCACACGGGCATGTTATTTTACGTGGTGGAAAAACGCCTAACTATGATGCACAAAGCGTATCATTATGTGAAGAGCAAATGCAAAAAGCAGGATTATTGCCTAACTTAATGATTGACTGTAGCCACGCAAACTCCAATAAAGATTATCGCAATCAACCGATTGTTGCTGACTCAATTATTGAGCAAATCGAAAAAGGTAATAATTCGATTATTGGAGTGATGATTGAAAGTAATTTATTTGAAGGCAATCAATCGTCTGAACAACCACCAGAAAACTTCAAATATGGCGTATCAGTGACAGATGCTTGTATCAATTGGGAAACAACCGAACAATTGCTACTAAAAATGAATAGTCAATTAGCAAAACCGCTTACCCAAAGAAAGCAACAATCAGCTAAAGCTTAAATAGCATAAAAACTGATGACAAAATCGCCGACAAAACATCGGCGATTTTTTTAATTAACTGTAATAGTCTTTATTTAATCTGACGTTTGAGTTATTTTATAACACAAAAAGGAGAGTCAGAAATGAATCAAACCGCCAAAATCATTAAACCTAAATTAGGACTTTTAGAATTAGCTAAACAACTCGGTAACGTTCAACAAGCTTGCAAAGTCAT